>JBPEXB010000077.1:0-5308 GCA_052032125.1 Acidimicrobiia bacterium | reverse complement strand
GGGAGAGGACACGGACGTGCCACGAACGGGATGGTCTTCTCGCCGAGCGGCGCATTGATCGCCGTGTCAGGCACGTCGATCTCGGTTTCGAACGTCGCCACCGGAGAGCTCGTTGCGGCCGCCACCGGGTTCGCCACCGACACCATCGAGGCCCGCAAGGACCACATGGCCATCGGCTTCACGCCGGACGAAGAACGGCTCGTCATCGCCGTCCAGACCGGCCAGATCAACGAGATCCTCGTTGTGGACGCCCGCACGCTCGATGTACTCGAGCGGTTCGAGGTCAACGGCAACTGGGGAGGCGTCGGCCGACTCGATCCCACCGGACAACTGGTCGTGGTTCCCAACGCTCCCGGCTCGCTGGACATCGTCGATCTGACCACCGGCGAGCACAGTGTGTTCGACGCCCATGAGAGCGCCGTGTCCGCCATCGAGTTCAGTGCCGACGGATCCCGCCTCGTGACGGCCGGCGCCGGCAACGAGATCAAGATCTGGGATCTCACCAGCTGGGATGGGGAGACCATGGAGCTCGTGTTGGTGGTGCCGTACATCCACGGATCCATCGAGGGCATGACCGTCGTCGACGATCAGATCGTGGTGGTCGACAGCGCCGGGACCATGGCTCGGCTCACCACGAGCACAGACGAGTTGATCGCCATCGCGGACAGCAGGGTGACACGACAGTTGACCGACGAGGAGTGCCGGATCTACTTGCACACGGATGGGTGCGAGGCCTGATCGGGCTTTCGCCTCCCAGGAGCGACGGATAGGTTGGCGGCCACTCGCACAGGACGGTCGATGGCCAACTTCTACTCCGACACCCAGACCCGGCCCACCCCCGCCATGCGCCAAGCGGTGCTCACGGCCGAGGTCGGTGACGAGCAACGCTTCGAGGACCCCAGCACGCTGGCGCTCGAAGCGCGAGTGGCGGAGCTGCTGGGCAAGGAGGCCGCCGTGCTGCTCCCGACCGGCACGATGTGCAACGAGATCGCCATCCGGGTTCACACGGTGCCGGGCGACGAGATCATCTGCGAGCGATCCAGCCACATCATCGGCTTCGAGGGTGGCGGACCGGCGGCACTCAGCGGCGTCATGGTGCATCCGATCGACGGTGAGCGGGGGACGTTCACGGCAGCGCAGGTGGAGCGGGCGCTCCGCCCGGAATCCCGCTACATGCCGCGTTCACGCATGGTGTCGATCGAGCAGACCGCCAACATGGCGGGCGGCACCGTCTGGCCCCTCGAGCTGATCGACGAGGTGGCCGATGCCGGGCGGGCGGCGGGCCTGGCCGTTCACATGGACGGTGCCCGGCTGCTGAACGCCGCTGTGGCCAGTGGCCACGCCGCCTCCGACCACACCCGCTCGGTCGACACGGTCTGGATCGATCTCACCAAGGGTCTCGGTGCCCCGGTGGGAGCGGTGCTGGCCGGGTCGCAGGACTTCATCGCCTCGGCGTGGCGGTTCAAGCAACAGTGGGGCGGGGCCATGCGTCAGTCGGGTGTGCTGGCGGCGATGGGGCTCCACGCGCTCGACCACCACGTCGATCGCCTCGCCGACGACCACGAACGGGCGGCTCGCATCGGGCGGGCGCTCGCTGACCTGCCTGGGGTCGACGAGGTCGTGGAGCCTCAGAGCAACATCGTGATCTTCTCCCTGCCGGCCGACGGGCTGTCGCCGGAGGAACTGGTGGCCAAGGCACGCGAGGCGGGCGTCCGCCTCGGCGCAGCCGGTGGCCGGCGTTGTCGGATCGTCACGCACCTCGATGTCGATGACGACGACGTGGACCGCCTGCTCGACGTGCTCAGTGACCTGCTCGGTCGCTGAGCAGTTCGACAAATCGATCAGCACCGACGTTCCCGCCGGAGAGCGTCACGCCGACCCGACCGCCGGTGACATCGATGTGGCCGGCCATCACGGCCGCCAGGGCCGTTGCGCCGCTCGGCTCCAGCACGATCTTCAGGCGCTCGAAGGCGAATCGCATCGCTGTGACGATCTCGTCATCGGTGACCAGAGCGATCTCATCCACGCGTTCCTGCATCACGGCGAAGGTCCACTCGCCCGGTGAGGTCGTCTGCTGCCCGTCGGCGATCGTGTGGGGCACATCGATCTCGATACGCCGCCCCGCCTCGAGCGACTGCTTGACGTCGTCTCCGGCGGCCGGTTCGACGCCGACCACTCGGGGCGGATCCGGATGGGCTTTCGCCACGGTGGCACACCCCGAGATGAGGCCGCCGCCGCCGACACAGACCACCATCGTGTCGAGCGGTCCGGTCTCCTCGAGCATCTCCTGCGCCACGGTGCCCTGGCCCGCCATGACGTTCCAGTTGTTGTACGGGTGGACCATGGCCATGCCGCGCTTCTCGGCAAGTTCGGCACCCAGGCCTTCGCGGTGCTCGGCGTACCGGTCGTAGATCACGACCTCGGCGCCATACCCCCTGGTGGCGTTCAACTTGAGCGTCGGCGCGTCGTGGGGCATCAAGATCACCGCCGGGATGTCGTGCAGGGCTGCGGCCAGGGCCACGGCCTGTGCGTGGTTGCCCGACGAGTACGTGGCAACGCCCTTGGCCCGCTCATCGTCGGAGAGCGAGGCGATGGCGTTGTACGCGCCACGGAACTTGAAGGCGCCCATGCGCTGGAAGTTCTCGGCCTTCAGGTAGACCTTGGCCCCGACCGACTCGTCGAGCGTCCGACTCGTGAGCACCGGCGTGCGGTGGGCCACGCCGAGCAAACGGCCGGCGGCGCGGTCGACGTCGTCGAGGGATACGTTGATCTCAGCCATCAGCGCACGCTAACGCCGGTCCGCGGTCCGAGCGGACGGACCGACGGTAAGACGGCGAGTCCGTGGACCGACACACCGTCGGATTCGTGACGACGATGTGTCGGATTCGAGGCGACTTGGTGTCGGGCAGACCCCCGAGCACGCTCCACTCGAACCCGTCCAGGAGTGAGCCTGATGAACCGCTTGACCACCGTGCTGCTCGCCGCCGCCGTTGCGTTCGCGGCCTGCGGGACCGACGCCGATGTCGGCGCCGACGGCCCCGCGACCTCCAGCACGGCAGCCGCGACGACCACCGCAGCGACCGTTGCCGAGACGACCACGACGACGGCTGCCACGACCACCACCCAGGCCGAGACGACCACGACCACCGCCGCCATGAGCGAAGACGAGCTGGCGATCACCGAGGCCTACGCGGTCACCTTCAGCAGCGAGAGCAGCTACGCCGACGTCGTCCCGTTCCTGGTGGAGCCCGACGGTCTCGAGGGGGTCGTCGAGGGATACGCAGCAGCAGGCGCGCAGGTCGGCGGCATCGCCGTCGAGATCGAGTCGATCGACATCGTCGGGAGTGACGCAACCGTCATCTACTCGCTGCTGTTCGCGGGCAACCCCAGCTACTCCGGGCTCACCGGTAGCGCGGTGTTGACCGATGCGGGATGGCAGATCAGCCGTGAGATGTTCTGCGGCCTCATGACGTCTGCCCGGGTGGGCTGTCCCGACGCGTGACCGTTCGCACGCTCAGGCCACCCAGGCCGACCACCATCGCCCCCGGCGCTGCCGGGGGCGATGTCCGTGGAGTACCGGGTCCCGGGACGAGGTGGTCGCTTGCGTCGCAGGCCCCGCACGGCGGGACCGGACACTCTCAGACCCGCGTGATCGATCCTGTCCCACCGTCCACGGTCACCATCTCGTCGTCGCGAAGGAGCTCGGTGGCGTTGCCGGTCGCCACCACAGCGGGAAGCCGATACTCCCTGGCGATGATTGCCGGGTGCGACAGGATCCCTCCGGAGTCGGTGACGAGCGCACCGAGGTCGGGGAAGATCACCGACCACACCGGTGAGGTGATCGGGCACACGAGCACATCGCCTGCCTGGATCTTGTCGAATTCCCACTCTCCCATCACCACCCGTACCGGACCCGTGTAGGTCCCGGCCGACGCCGCCATCCCAGTGATGACGTCCGCGTCACCCTGAGTCTGCGAGCTCTGGTCGATCGCTTCGATCGAATCGAGACTCCAGAGCATGGCGAGCATCGGGAGTCGCGCATCGGCCGGAAGGAACGACAGCGACGAGGGCGGCTTCACCTGCCTGCCGTACGACGCCGGCCCAGGATTGGCCATCGCCCATGCCCGATGACCCTTGCGTAGGCGGACGTCGTCGGTGCGGTCCACAGGGGCCGCGAGCGCTTCGAGCGCCTCCTCCAGGCCGAGGAAGAAGACGTCGTCTCGGGCGTCGATCACCCCACGCGCCTCGAGCCGCTCGCCGACCTCCAGGAGGGCGTATCGGAGCTGCGCCAAGGGGGCACTGAAGGTGTAGAACTCGTTGTCTTCCCGCACGGGGTACGCCTCGAGTGCCCGTTCCAGTACCCGTTCGAAGGCACCGGCTCCCTGAGGATCTCCTGCCAGCTGGTTCCTGGCGGCCTGCGCCATCTCACCACGCCGAGCCTCGTTGTGGGCATCCACCAGAGAGGGGTCGAAGCCGGTGGCGAGCTGCTGGCGAATCCGGGCGAGCAGGAACGACGGCATCTCTGCGTAGGTCGGCTCGACCACAGTTTGACCGAGGGCCGCCTCGCCGAACTCCGCCATGTACGCGGCAAACGCATCGGCGAACGTTGGATGGCGCGATGCCAACACTGCGAGGATCTCACGGTCGGCTACGCCCGCGACGTCGAGGGTTTCCTGCGACGACTTCATCATGGTCGCCAACTGGTGGAGGCGCCGGGCGGGCTCGGTCGACTTGTGCGACGTTCCTCGGACCAGCTCGAGCGACGTGGCCATGTCCCAGCCGAGCAGGCGCTCGCAGGTGGTGACCAGCTCGTACATGATCACGGCCATGGCTCCGTGCAGGAGCACATGAACCTCCACGCCGCGCGTACACACTCTCCTCGCCTCGGCGATGTGGTCGATGAGGTCCGAATCCTCCAGGGTGGCGAGATCCACCACCTTCAACGCGGCAATCTCGGCGGACAGCTCCGGCAACCACTCGTCGTCCCACCGACGTATGAACCGGCCCGCTTTGTCCGTGGCAACGGCCTCCCGAGCGAGCTCGAGACGACGACGGATCATCGGGACGATGCGCACCAGGATCCGCATCAGCCATCCCGGGAGTTCGGGCCCGTCCTTTCCGCCGATCGGCCGTATTCGCTGGTACGTCCATCCACCGATGCTGCGGAACTCGATCCCGTCGAAGAGATAACCGAACTCCTCCGCCCAGCCGCCCATCGCCTCCTCCACCATCTCGAAGATCGCCGCGTCGATGGGGTGGCTGGGTGTCGGGTGGTGGCTGGCGTCGAGCTCCCACGACCCATCCGGGA
>JBPEXB010000076.1:0-8783 GCA_052032125.1 Acidimicrobiia bacterium | reverse complement strand
GAGATCGAAGATCTTCTGCATCATCGCCTGCATCTGCTCGGGCGACGGTGGCTCCTGTGCCGCATGGGACTCCGCCGGTGCCTCAGACGGGCTGTGCACGGACAGCAGGTACTGGCTCACGTTTGCGCTCCTCGAGTTGGTGCGGGCTCTCCCGCGTTCACCCTATTCACGAACGGGGACGCCTCGAGAGGACATGGACCCTGGACGACATTCACTCCCCCACCAGCCCGTCGATCGACTCGCGGATGAGATCCGCGTGCCCGTTGTGGCGGGCGTACTCCTCGATCATGTGGCAGAGGATCCAGCGCAGACTCGGGCTGCGGCCGTCGGGCCACGCTCGTGGAGTGAGTTGACCCAGGTCGCCTCGATCGAGCGCCTCGTCGACCGCCGCACGCGATCGTTCAACGGCAGCGGTCCAGAGGTCGAACAAGGCGTCCGGGCTGTCGTCAGCAGCCGAGTTCCAATCCCAGTCCCCATCAGCATCCCACTCGGCTGATACCCACGGCTCGCCGTAAGGCCGGTCATGGAGCCAGCGCGAGAACCAATGCTCTTCGACGAGCGCCATGTGCTTGAGCAGCCCGCCGAGGGTGATCGACGAGTCGGCGACCCTCGTCCGCATGCCATCGGCGTCCACTCCACCGGCCTTCCACGCCAGGGTGGCGCGTTGGAAGTCGAGGAAACCGCGCAGCGTCCCCACCTCGTCGGATCCGAGCGGCGGTTCGGGGCGTCCTACGTCGTCGATGGTTGGTTGGGTCGGGTCGTCGTTCGTCATACGACGAGTCTGCTCGATCCGGTCACCCATTGCCGTCGTGGATCGGTACTCCCTCGGGAAGGACGTGGTGTGACTGCGCTTCAGCGGCGAACCACACCCCACCGAGCGGCAGGTCAGGCGACACGTCGAGAGTGCCCACCATCACGCTGATCAGATGTGACCGGTCGGCCGCCTGATAGAAGAGCGTCGAACCACAGTCACGACAGAAGCCATACCGGGCGTAGTCGAGATCGTGCCAGGAGAGGCGTCCCTCGAGATCGGTGATCGCCAGGCTCTCGACGGGGACCCTGGTGGCGGCCACGAAGTTGCCGGAGAGCCGCCGACAGTTCTCGCAGTGACAATGCAGCACCGGTTCGACGATTCCCTCGATGCGATACGTGACTGCTCCGCACCCGCAACCGCCGTCGTACGAGGCGGGACTCGACGTCACGGACGTTCGAAGGGTTCGAAGCGGCGGGGTGGAGCGGGGTCGATGCCCAACGAGACGAGATGCCGCCGTCTGGCCTGCTCGAGGTGGTCCCATCGCTCAGCGTCTTCGTTGGTGATGATGGCGTGCGGACCCGCCCGCAGGTGGTCGGGAATCCCCGGCTCGAAGTGCCACCACGCCGACGGCCGCCCCCACAGATCCCACCGACGGAGGAACTCTTCGCGCACCCGCGTCCATGCGCGTTCCGCATCCTCGAGCGAGCCGAACGCCCGGACCAGCTCTATCTCGCTGCCGAACGTGAAGACTTGAAACTCGCTGAAGGAGATATCGACTCGCTCGGTCATGAGGGAAGTATGGCTGAGCCTGTCACCACAAGGCATCGAGTGACGCTGTCTCCACGACGCCGTCGAGACGCGCAGCGAGATCGTCATCGAGCGTGATGAATGCGTCGGCCTGGAGGTGGGTGAGCGAGACGTACTCTGCCGTCTCCGTCGTCTCCCAGCCGAGCTCGGCGGCGATGCTCCAGGCGACACTGCGGAGGACCTTGTCGCCGAGGTAGCGGATCTTCATCGTGGCGAAGCGTGCAAGGCGATCCCGAGCTTCAGCCTCGGGGAGGTCGCCGCGACGCACCTGCCGATAGAGCGCCGCGAGGACCTCGGACCGGATGAGGGTCGGTGCCAGGATCGAATGCTCGGAGGACCACTCGAGGTCCTCCGCCAGGAGACGGAGGATCACACCTGCATCCACGACATACTTCGACATGCGCGAACCTCGAGACGTCGGCAGGTCAGCGAGCGTAGGCCGTCCTGCAACATGCGGTTCTCAACCGACCGACATATTCCTTGACAGGAATATGTTTGATCGATACGTTCACGCCATGGAGGCAACCACGCTCGCCGCGCTCGGGGAACCCAGCCGCCTGCGCATCGTCGAGTTGCTGCGCCGTGGCCCTGCCTCGGTGGGCGAGATCGCCGAGGCGTTGTCGATCCGCCAGCCGCAGGTGTCGAAGCACCTCCGGGTCCTCAGCGACTCCGGCATCGTCGGTGCGCACCGGTCCGCACGCCGGAGGATCTACGAGCTCGAAGAGACGCCGTTCGAGGAGCTGGCGGACTGGGTCGGTTCCTTCGAGCAACTCTGGGACCGACGGCTGGACGCCCTCGCCGACTACCTGAGATCACTCGAGGAGGAGACCTCATGACCCCGTCGCCGGACGAGGCAGCCGTGCTCGACAAGATCGCCGACCTGGGTCCGTTCGAGGAACTCGCCGGGCGGCTGCATCACGCCATCCTGCGGGGGGCACCGGATCTGCAGCCTCGGCTCTGGTACGGCATGCCCGGCTACGCGAAGTCGAAGAAGAGCCCCGTGATCTGCTTCTTTCGGGTCGACGACGGAACCGTGACCTTCGGTGTCACCGAGAAGGCGAACCTCGACGACCTCGACACCGCCGACCACTTGATCGCCTCGGCCTGGTACCTCACCGGCATCGACGAGGCCACCGAAGACCGCATCGCCGCCATCGCCGAGCGAGCCGCCGGCTGACACGACTGGGAAGGAACCTGATGATCTCGCAACTGTTCACCAAGAAGGAGCTGGACTTCCAGCGCTCCTATGCAGCACCGATCGAGACCGTGTGGCGGGCATGGACCGAGCCTGAGGCGCTCCGGCAATGGTGGGGACCCGAGAAGACGTCGATCCCGGAGTGCGAGGTCGACCTGCAGGTCGGCGGACGGATCTTCATCGTCATGGAAGCCGGAGAGGGCATGGGCAAGTACCAGGGCACCCGCTGGCCGATGGAAGGGACGATCTCGCTCCTCGAACCGCGCACCCGCCTGACCTACGAGGCCCGCTCCTGGACGCAGGGCAAGGAAGACACGACGACGATCGAACACGTGAACGACCTCACGCTGACCGAAATGGACGGCACGACCGAGGTGACGCTCCACATCTCGATCACCAGCATCGGGTCCGAGGCCAAGATGGCCGCGTTCGGCATGAAGTGGGGCTACAAGCAGTACTTCGCCAAGCTCGACGAGTTCCTGTCGGGAGCGGTCCGGTGAATCCCGACGTCGACGACTACATCGAACAGTCCGACCAGTGGCCAGAGGAGATGGCCGAGCTCCGGCCGGTCCTGCTGGGCGCCGGATTGACCGAGTCCCTCAAATGGCGCAAGCCGTGCTACAGCCACGACGGCAAGAACATCGCCATCGTCCAGGAGATGAAGGACTTCCTGTCGCTCATGTTCTTCAAGGGGGCGCTCCTCGAAGATCCCCACGGTGTGCTCGAGGACCAGGGACCGAACTCACGCTCCGCTCGCAGGATCGTGTTCCGAAGTGTGGAGGACGTGCGGACCCGGACTGAGATCGTGGCCGCGTACCTGACGGAGGCGATCGACGTGGAGGAGGCCGGGTTGCAGGTCGATGCTCCCCCAGCCCTCGATCTCGTGGACGAGTTGGAGCAGCGCCTCGACGCCGATCCGGCGTTGCGGGCCGCCTTCGAGTCGCTGACCCCGGGCCGACAGCGCGAGTACAACCTCTACTTCGCCGGTGCCAAACAGTCCACCACCCGGGCGGCCAGGGTCGAGAAGTACGCCCCCAAGATCCTGGCCGGGAAGGGTTTCCGCGACCGCTGACCCGCCGGCTCAGCCTGGTGCCGTCAGTCGTGCCGGTCGAAGTCGTCGTGGGTGACCGCCGGCCGGTCGTGATGGCCGAGCGGGTCGACATGCACGTGCACGTCGTTGAGATGGGTGATCTGTTGGATCAACCGGTCCTGTACCTGCTCGGCGATCTCGTGGCCGTGACGCACGCTCATCGACCCATCCACCTCGATCTCGATGTCGGCCCGCAGCCGGTGGCCCAACCAGCGCACCTGGCAGCGGCCGACGCTGCCGACACCGTCCACATGCAAAGCCACGTGCTCGATCTCGGCCACGAGCTCGGGATCCACGGCGTCCATCAGGCGGCGATAGATGTCGCGGGCCGCGGAGCGAAGCACCCCGAGGATCGCGATCGAGACCACGATCCCGACGATCGGATCCGCTGCGTCGAATCCGAGCCACACCCCGGCGGCGCCGACGGCGACCGCCAGTGAGGTGAAACCGTCGACGCGAGCGTGGTGGCCATCGGCGACGAGCGCCGCCGACCCGATGCGACGCCCCACTCGAATGCGATAGAGCGCCACCAGTTCGTTGCCGGCGAAGCCGATCACGCCGGCCGCGAACACGATCCCGATGAAGTCGATCGGCTGGGGCTCGAGCAGGCGATCGACCGACTCCCAGGCGGCGACGACGGCGGAGATCAGGATCATGAGCACGACGAACAACCCGGCGAGATCCTCGGCGCGGCGGTAGCCGTAGGTGTACCGGCGATCCGGTGCCCGCCGCCCGACCCGAAAGGCCACGAACAGCGGGACGGCCGTGAGGGCATCGGAGAAGTTGTGAATCGTGTCCGCCAGGAGCGCCACCGAGCCGGTGACCGCCACGATCGCGGCCTGGACGATGGCGGTGACCATCAACACGCCGAACGAGATCTTCAGCGCCCGGATGCCGTCCTCGCTGGCCTCGAGAGCATCGTCGACCGCGTCCGACGGGTCGTGGGAGTGCAGGCCGAAGAACTCACTGCCGGCGTGTCGGATGCGCCCGATCCACCGCCGGTGGGCGTGGGCGTGATCGTGCTGGTCGTCGGAACGATGGTCGTGCGAGTCGGTTTCCACGCTGCTCCGGGCCTGGACCGGGCGCGAGCTTAGGACCGGTCGGGCCCGGCCGAATGCACCTGTGTGCTCGGGCGTGCAAGGATGCCCGCCATGCACGACGCTTCCGTGATCGAGTGGCTGTTGGACGGAGACCCCTCCATTCGCTGGCAGGTGCTCGACGACCTGCAGGACGCCTCGCCTCCCGAGATCGCTGCGGAGCGCGACCGCGTGGAGCACGAGGGATGGGGCGCTCGGCTCCTGTCCCATGCCGATGCCGACGGGCTCTGGGACGGTGGCGCCTGCTTCCCGGCCGGCTACCGGGGCGGCGAGCCGGGCCAGCCGTGGACGGCCACCATGCACAGCCTTCAGACACTGCAGATCCTCGGGCTCGATCCGACCACCGACACCGCGCGTCGGGCGATCGCCCTCGTCGCCGAGAACTGCCGCTGGGAGCACGACGGACAGCGGTTCTTCGACGGCGAGGTCGAGCCATGCATCAACGGGCGCACGGTCGAGACCGGCGCCTACTTCGGGATCGCGGTGGAGCCGATCGTCGAGCGCCTGCTGTCCGAGCGTCTGGCGGACGGCGGCTGGAACTGCGAGGCCGAAAACGGTTCGGTCGTCTCGTCGATCGACACCACCATCAACGTGCTCGACGGGCTGCTCGCGTTCGAACACGCGACCGGAGCCGACGGCGCGGTACGGGAGGCCAGGACGACCGGCGAGGAGTACCTCCTCGAACGTTCCCTGTTCCGGCGCAAGAGCACCGGCGAGGTCGCCGACCCGCAGTACCTCGACTTCGCGTTTCCCCATTACTGGCGGTACGACGTGTTGCGAGCGCTCGACTACTTCCGCCGAGTCGGTGCGCCAGGCGACGAGCGGATGGCCGAGGCCGTGGAGCACGTCCGCGCGAAGCAACAACCCGACGGCCGGTGGCTGCTCGATCGGATCCACCCCGGCCGGGTCCACTTCGACATCGAAGGCCCGATCGGTACCGCGAGCCGGTGGAACACCCTGCGGGCGCTGCGGGTGTTGGACTGGTGGGACGGAGAACGCCCGCGGTGACGTGGAGCCGCGACGGCGCTCGACATTTCATCTACGGCCACGCCCGGCTGCTGGAACAGCGAGTGCACGCAGCACTGTTCGAGAGTGGTAGCCGCGCAGCAGTCGTGGCTGCCCTCGCGGCCTATCAGAACACCGATGGCGGGTTCGGCCACGGACTGGAGCCGGACAAGCGGGCTCCCCGGAGCCAACCGCTCGATGTCGAGTTCGCATTCGAGACCCTCGCGACCGTGGGTGAAGACGCTTCAGAGCTGACGATGGCGGCGTGCGACTGGCTGGGAACCGTGGCGGCCACTTCCGGCGCCGTTCCGATCCTTCTGCCTTCGATCGCCGGCTATCCGCGCGCCCATCACTTCGAACCGACCGAGTACTCGCCGGACCTCAATCCCACCGCAGCGATCGTCGCCCACGCCCACGCCCTCGACATCGTCCACCCGTGGGTCGACCGGGCAACCGAGTACTGCTTCGCCGAGGTGGAGGGCGGTCGTGTCCCCAAGGAAGCCCACGCCATTCTCGGGCTCAGCAAGCTGGCGGAGCACGCTCCAGATCGAACCCGCGCCGCCCGGGCGGCCGAGCGGCTGGCCGAGGCGCTGCCGACCGCAGAGTTCATGAAGTTCGACGCGGAAAGCGACACCTACGGCGTCACCCCGCTCGAGTTCGCCCCGTCGCCGGACAGCGCCGCCCGGTCGTGGTTCGATGATTCGGTCATCCAGGAGCATCTGGACCACCTCGCGCACGACCAGCAGTCAGATGGTGGATGGCGGATCACGTGGGAACCGCCGACAGAAGCCTCCCGCCACGAGTGGAGGGGCGTGCGTTCGCTGGTCGCCGTACGCGTGCTGACGGCCTACGGCCTGGATGGTCGCTGAGTCCCGGTCGTCTCGCGCGCCGGAAGCACCCAGCACAGGCAGAAGGGGTGGCCGGCCGGATCGGCGTAGACCTGGAAGTTGTCGTGGCCGTCGGTCTCGTCGGCAGGTTTCAGCAGTCGGGCGCCCAGGGACATCACGTGCTGATGAGCCTGATCGATGTCCTCCACCCAGAGGTCGAGGTGGATCTGCTGAGGCTCGCCGTGGGGCCAGTCGGGCGGTACGTGGTCGGGCGCGAGCTGGACACCGACGAGGGGTTTGCCGTCGACGTACACCATGTGCCAGCCGTCGTCGACGTCGACCGTCCCTCCGAGCACGCCCGCCCAGAATGCGCTCTCTGCGCCGAGGTCGGCTGCGTCGAACACGACGACCCTGTGATCGATCTTCATCTCGCACGCCCTTTCGCCGTCCCGGCGCAGCGTATCGACCACCGTCTACCGCCGTACAGTGACCGCCATCGTCGCTGCGGGGAGGCCGAACCATGAACTGGACACTCGAGGTCATCGTCGTGCCCGTGTCGGACATCGACCATGCCAAGGCGTTCTATCACGAACAGCTCGGCTTCTCGGTCGACCACGACACGAGTTTCGGCGAGGGCGCCCGCGTGGTTCAGCTGACCCCGCCCGGGTCTGGGTGCTCGATCGTGATCGGCGAGGGCGTCGTGCCCGACATGCCCCCCGGGTCGATCAAAGGGCTCCAGCTCGTGGTGAAGGACATCCACCGTGCTCACGAGGAGCTGACGTCCAAGGGGGTCGCCGTGAGCGACGTACAGGTGCTCGGCGAGAACCCCGGCGAGGTGGCGGATCCGCTCGACAACGTGGGCTTCGTGTTCTTCGAGGATCCAGACGGCAACGGCTGGGCCATCCAGCAGATCTCGACGCGGGCGTGAGCGTCAGGGATCGTCCTGGGAATGCCTCGCGCAGAGAGGTGTACCGTCTCGGCGGCGCATAGGGCGGGAGGGCTGATGTCACGTTTCGCGGAGAAGCTCTTCAACTGCTGGCACCCCGTGGCGTACAGCGGAGAGGTGCCGTCGGGTGAACCGGTCGCGAGGAAGCTGCTCGACGAGGCGCTGGTCATCTGGAGGACCTCAGACGGGAAGGCGCATGCGATGCGCGACCTCTGCATCCA
Organism: Acidimicrobiia bacterium; assembly: GCA_052032125.1. GTDB lineage: Bacteria > Actinomycetota > Acidimicrobiia > Spongiisociales > Spongiisociaceae > JBPEXB01. Next base: position 841 of record JBPEXB010000076.1, on the reverse strand, counting down.
TCGGGGGACCGCCCTCTCGCTCGGGTGGATCACCGACGATTGCATCGTCTGCCCGTATCACGCCTGGCACTACGACGTCGAGGGCACGTGTGTGCGCATCCCCCAGAAGGCCGATGTCGTCATTCCGCCGAAGGCGCGAGTCGAGAAGTACCACTGCCAGGAGCGGTATGGGTTGATCTGGGTGGCGCTCGACGATCCGATCTATCCCCTTCCCGAGATTCCTGAGCTGGAAGACGACGCCTGGCGCGTGGTGAACACCGGCCCGTTCGAGTGGGCGAGCGATGCGTCCCGGCAAACGGAGAACTTCACCGATTTCGGCCACTTCCCGTGGGTGCACCCGGGTCTGCTGGGCGACCCCGAGCGCCCCATCGTTCCCGATCACACCGTGGAGGTCGACGGTCACGTGCTGCGCTATTCGATCGTGCGCCCGGAGGCCCCGAACACCGACGACTTCCCTGTCTTCGCCAACGAGGAGGTCCTCGAGCCCGAGCGGCGCAGCCGCTACGAGATGCACCTCCCCTACACGATCGTTCTGCGGTTGGGATGGGGCGGCGAGGCAGGCATGCTGTACTTCTACGCCGGCCAGCCGATCGAGGAGAAGCGCTGCCGCGGCTACTGCATCATCGGTCGCAACTACGACCTCGACCAGCCGGACTCGCTGCTCCAGGACTTCGAGGACACCATCTTCAGCCAGGATCAGCGAGTGGTGGAGTCACAACGGCCCGAGCAGGTGCCGTTCGACCTCGCCGACGAACTGCATCTGAAGTTCGATGCGGTGGCGGTCAACTACCGCCGGACGATGCAACGCCTCGACCTGGACTACTACCACTACCTCGACGTC
>JBPEXB010000075.1:0-5545 GCA_052032125.1 Acidimicrobiia bacterium | reverse complement strand
GGTCCGGCAATGGACGAGCGCCCCTGGAGACTGGAGACTGGCGACTCGCCTCGAGACGCGAGAGGCTCAGCCCTCGTCGTCCTCTTCGGGCAACTCGAGGAGTCCGTCGTCGGCGATGTCGGCGAAGATGGCGTGGGCCTCGTCGCCGAGGAGCACCACGTTGCGGCCGCTGCGCCAGCCGGTGGTGCCGGGGACGACGACGTTGTCGACCTCGAGGGGGTCGAACTCGAAGGTCGCCGCCGCCATGTTGAGCAGCTCGGCGGGGGTCATGTCGGTCTGCACGAACTCGACGAGGATCGACAGCAGCATCGGGACCTGCTCGACGCCGCCGCGGTTCTGCATCTCCATCAAGACCGCCTTCATGACCAGGCCGTGGTTGAAGCTCCTGCCGAAGTCGCCTCCCGGGGCGTTGCGCCGGTTGCGCGAGAACGCCAGCGCCTCGGTGCCGTCCATGTGCTGGAGCCCTGGCTGGAAGTTGGAGAAGGACTTGATGTCGTTCATGCGGTACGGCACGTCCAGCATGAAGCCGTCGAAGGCGTCGATCAGTTGCTGGAACCCGAGGAAGCCGGTGAGGAGATAGCCGTCGATCTCGACCTCGGTGAGGTTGGTGACGGCGTCGACCACGAACTCAGGCCCTCGAGAGGCCATCGTGTGAGTCAGCTTGTCCATGCCACCCACTTCTTCCTCGCCTTCGTAGTTCACCTCGACCCAGGTGTCGCGAGGGATCCCGACGATCGAGGCGGTTCCGGCTCCGGGGAGCGCGGAGAGGATGTGGACGGAATCGGCGCGGTGGCCCTCCACCTTCCCGCCCGGCCGGGCATCGGAGCCGATCACGAGGATCTGGGTCGGCCCGTCGCCGTACCAGGCGGGCTCCCCGAGGCTGGTGAGACGCGCACCGACGATGTCCCACTGATCGGGCGCCGCCTCGACGGCCAGCACGACGTCCGTCTCTCCGACCACGGCGACGGCGATGCCGGTCTCCAGGACCGTGCCGGTGTGCACGACTCCGCTGACCGTCACCGGATCGGTGGCCGGCACGCGGTCGGCGAACTGTGCGAGCAGGCCGTCGGGAATGTTGCCGTACACCACCTGGCCCGGGTTGAGCGCTGCGGCATACACGCCGGCCACGGCTGCATCCAGCGCGTTCGAGGTGCTGCCTTCCAGGTCGGTGGTCACCGCGACCTGCGGAGGCTCGGTGGTCGTCGAGGCCTGGGTGCTCGTGGAGCTCGGCGCCGTGGTCGTCGACTCGGCGGTGGTGGCGGTGGTGGCCACGGTCGTCGTCGAGCTGGCATCGGCGTCGCCGCCGCGCCCGCAGGCGGCAGCGGCGAGCGACAGGGCGACGAACAGCAGGAAGAGGTGTCTCATGTCTCGAGTCTCAACGGATGGGGGCAGCGATCCGTGCCCGGCGGAGGATGGTACGCCAGGCCTCGGCGAACGCCCACTTCAGCCTGCGCCGATTGGCGGGACGACCCCCTCCCGCCCGTATACTCCCGCCCGATTCCTGGTTCGAGGGAGAGGGTCCCACACGATGTCTTCTGATGCCGTATTGACCATTGCGATGGTCGCCGGCGTGGCCGCCGTTCTGCTGGCCGTGTTCTATGCCCGGGCCGTGCTGGCCACCGATCAGGGCAACGATCGGATGAAAGAACTGTCGGCGGCGATCCGCGAGGGCGCAGACGCCTTCATGCGGCGTGAGTACACGTGGGTGGCGGTGTTCGTGGTGGTGCTGGCGGTCCTCATCTCCGTCGTCCTGCCGTGGGGCGCGCCGTGGGGCTCGATCGCCTACATCTTCGGAGCCTTGTTGTCGGCCCTCGCGGGCTTCGTAGGGATGCGTATCGCCACGGCAGCCAATGCTCGGACGGCCGAAGCCGCCCGGCTCGGCGGCGTGCGACAGGCGCTGCCGGTCGCGTTCCGCGGCGGGGCGGTCATGGGCTTCACGGTCGCCGGCCTCGGGCTCCTCGGTGTGGCGATCGGGTTCTTCCTGTTCACCAAGGTGATCGACGTCGGAGAGCTGACGGCTCTCGGCCTCGGTGAGGACACGTTCAACGTCGTGGCGGCGATCGGCCTGGGGGGTTCCTCGATCGCGCTCTTCGCCCGTGTCGGCGGGGGCATCTACACGAAGGCTGCCGATGTGGGTGCGGACCTGGTCGGGAAGGTCGAGGCCGGCATCCCCGAGGACGATCCCCGCAACCCGGCCGTCATCGCCGACAACGTCGGTGACAACGTGGGCGACGTGGCCGGCATGGGCGCCGACCTCTTCGAGTCCTACGTCGGCTCGATCATCGCCCCGGTCGCCTATGCCTCGATCGTGTTCGCGACCTCCTCGTTCGCCGCCGAAGCGATCATCTTCCCGCTGGCGGTGGCGGCGGTGGGCATGTTCGCCGCCATCATCGGCTCGTTCTTCGTGCGGGTGACCGGCGACAACCTGGCCGCCGCGTTGCACCGGGGCAACAACGTGGCCGCGATCCTCACCACGCTCGGCGTGCTCGGGCTCACGTTCGTGATCTTCGGCGACACCGACGTCGAGAACCCGCTCGGGATCTTCCTGGCCGTCGTCGTCGGTCTGGCCGTCGGCCTGGTGGTCGGCAAGCTCTCGGAGATCTTCACCTCGGATCACTACAAGACGGTGAAGGAGATCGCCCGGCAGGCGGAGACGGGCCCGGCCACCGTCATCCTGGCGGGGATCGCCGAAGGCATGCGCTCGGCCGCCTACTCGGTCATCGTCGTCGCCGCCGGCATCGGCGGAGCCTTCTGGGCCGGCGACTGGGCCATGGGCGAAGGCGGCGGCATCTACGGCGTGGCGATCGCTGCCATCGGCGTGCTCTCCACGCTGGGCATCACCGTGGCGGTCGATGCCTACGGGCCGATCGCCGACAACGCCGGCGGCATCGCCGAGATGGCCCACCTCCCGCCCGAGGTCCGCGAGAGCACCGACGCCCTCGACTCGCTGGGCAACACGACCGCCGCGCTGGGCAAGGGATTCGCCATCGGCTCGGCCGCCGTCACCGCGCTGGCGCTGTTCGCGGCGTTCACCCAGGCGGTGGGACTCGAGTCGATCGACATCACCAACGTCGGCACGACCATCGGCCTGTTCCTCGGCGCCATGTTCCCGTTCCTGTTCGCCGCCCTGACCATCAACGCGGTCGGTCGGGCCGCCTTCCAGATGATCGAAGAGGTGCGCCGCCAGTTCCGCGACATCCCGGGGCTGCTGGCGGGCGATCCCTCGGCCAAGCCGGAGTACGCCAAGGCCGTGGACATCGCCACGGCCTCGGCACTGCGGGAGATGCTCATCCCGGGTGCGCTGGCCGTGGCGCTCCCGCTGGTCGTCGGCTTCATCGACGTCGAGGCACTCGGCGGCTTGCTGGCGGGTGCGCTGGTCACGGGCTTCCTGCTGGCCATCTTCATGGCCAACGCCGGAGGCGCCTGGGACAACGCCAAGAAGTTCATCGAGACCGGCGCCTTCGGGGGCAAGGGCTCGGACCAGCACAAGGCGGCCGTCATCGGCGACACCGTCGGTGATCCCTTCAAGGACACGTCGGGCCCGGCGATGAACATCGTCATCAAGGTGATGACGATCGTGTCGCTCATCTTCGCGTCGGCGTTTATATAGGGGCATCACCAAGGGGTGGTCCGACGAGTACTCAGTACCGAGTACTCAGTACTCAGTACGCAGAGGGCTCCCCGGAGGGGAGACCTTTGCCAAAGTTCCTCACGCTCGTCCGCCACGGCCAGTCCGAGGCCAACCGCGCCCAGGTCTGGCAGGGCGTCGGCTCGAGCCCGCTGACCGATCTCGGGCGCCGACAGGCCCAAGCCGCCGGAGAGCGGCTGCGGCGGCGGCGTTTCGACCTCGTCGTGTCCTCCGACCTCGAGCGCGCCGCTGAGACGGCCCGGCTGGCCGGATTCGAACCGGACGAGCGGCCGATCTGGCGCGAAGGCGACCTCGGCGCCTGGGAAGGCCTCACCTTCACGGAGGTCTGGGAGCAGTTCCGCGACGAGCTCGAGGCACTCCGCGAGGGCGAAGACGTGTCGCTCGGGGGCACCGGCGAGTCGCCGGGCGTCGTGGCCGACCGCGCCGAATCCGCCGTGGCCGAGGTCCTCGACGAACTGGACGAAGGCGGTTCGGCGATGGTGGTCACCCACGGCGGGCTGATCAACGGGTTGGTCCGCCGTTTCCTCGGCGTTCCACCCGGCGGCAGGCGAGTCGGGATCCCTGCCAACACCTCCTTCTGCGAGATCGCCTACGACGACGACGGCGCTCGCCTGGTCCGGTTCAACGACGCCCACCACCTCGGGCCGAGGACCCACTGGACCGACGAGCACATGAGGAACGGTTTCCCCGTCATCGAGCTGATCCGTCACGGTCAGACCGACGGGAACACCAACGGCTTCATGCAGGGTCACGCGGATTGGGGCCTCAACGAGAGGGGCCGGGCTCAGGCTGCTGCCCTGGCGAGATGGCTCGAAGGCGTCGACGCCGTCTACGCCTCTCCACTCGGCCGGGCGCACGAGACCTCCGAGATCGTGTTCCCCGAACGGGCTCGGCTCGTCGACGAGCTGAAGGAGATCGATCTGGGGGCCTGGAACGGCCACAAGTGGGCCGAGCTTCCTCGCGACGATGTCTTCCACCAGGTGTTCGTGGAGAACCGTGACCTGCGCCGTGGGGGCCACGGCGAGACCTGGGAGGAGCTGCGACAGCGGGTGAGCGGCTTCGTCGATCGTGTGGCGCCCGACCACGAGGGCCAGCGGGTGGCGATGGTCTCCCACGGCGGGTCGATCAAGGCGTTCGTGGCAGGCGCGCTCGGGCTCGACTATCGAGGCAGCAGAGAGCTGCTCGGTGGCGTCGAGAACACGTCCATCAGCCAGGTCGTTCTGTTGCCTGACGGTCCGATGATGTCCAGCTACAACACCGCCGGTCATCTCGAGGATGGTGCCGTCGAGCCGACGTCCTCCCACTCCGCCTGGGGCTCCTCCGGCGACCGCTGAGCGTGCGAAGCAGCAGGGGGCGGTGGGGATCGTGAGCATCGACGTCAGGGTCCTCGGCGACCTGGAGATCCTCTTCGAGGGCGAGGATCGCACCCCAAGCGGCACCTTGCCCCAGGCGATCGTGAGCGTGATGGTCGCCCATCTCGGGTCGGCGATGCCGACAGACCGCCTCATCGAACTCGCCTGGAACGGTGCTCCGCCGGCGTCGGCTCCCTCGGCGTTGCGGGTGCACATCTCTCGCATCCGCAAGGCGCTCGGCGTCGACGATGTGCTGGTGAGCACCGAGCACGGCTACCGGCTCCAGGTCGATCCGGCGGCGGTCGACGCACGACGTTTCGAGCTGCGGGTGACTGACGGTCGCCGTCTGCTCGAGGGTCGGGCGTTTCGGCAGGCGGCCCAACAGCTTCGTGAGGCGCTGGCCGAGTGGCGAGGTCGTGCGTTCGGGTCGGCCGCCGTCCTCGAGGGCCTGCAGAGCGAGATCCGCCGGCTCGAAGCGCTGCGCGAGGAGGCCGTGGTGGCCCTCGCCTCCGCCGAGCTGGAGGACCCGTCGAGATCGGAAGAG
>JBPEXB010000074.1:0-8773 GCA_052032125.1 Acidimicrobiia bacterium | reverse complement strand
GTACTGAGTACTGGGTACCGAGTACTTGGTACTGCCTGCAGGGGGTCGTCCCCCCTTGCATGAAAAGACGGAGCTCTACTCTTACGCATGGCTCCTTCGCTGCCGTCTGGGGTGGTGACCTTCGTCTTCACCGACATCGAGGGCTCCACCCAGCTCTTCCGCGACCTGGGCGAGCGGTATCCGCCCGTCCTCGAACGCCACCGGGAGATCCTCCGGGAGGTGTGGGCCCTCCATGGCGGGCGCGAGGTGGGGACCGAAGGTGACTCGTTCCTGGTGGCGTTCGCCGACGCCGGTGCTGCGCTCGAGGCATGCGTCGCCGCACAGCGGTCGCTCGCCGCCGAGACCTGGCCCGGCGACCAGCCGTTACGTGTGCGCATCGGCGTCCATGCCGGCCCGGCGGCGCCGCTCGGCGACCAGTACGTCGCCATGCCCGTCCACCAGGCCGCCAGGGTCGTGAGTGCGGCCCACGGGGGGCAAGTGGTGGCCTCGTCGGCGGTGGTCGAGGCGGCGGGCGACAGCAACCGGTGGGAGGTCACCCGCCTCGGTGAGTTCGACCTGCGCGACTTCGACGATCCGGTCGTACTCCACCAGATCGACGCTCGCGACGCCGTCGCCACGTTCCCGGCTCCACGAGCGCTGCCCGCCCGTGGCCACAACCTGACGCCCAGCGACACCTCGTTTCACGGCCGCACGGCTGATCTCGCCTGGCTGACCGATGCCGTCGAGCGTGCTCGGCTCGTCACGCTGGTCGGCGCGGGCGGTATCGGCAAGACCCGCCTGGCGATCGAGTTCGCCACTCGCACCGCGCCATCGTGGGCCGGAGGGGTGTGGATGGTGCCGCTCGCCGAAGTGATGGACGAGCAGCTGGTCCCGGCCGCTCTCGCCGACGCCGTAGGCGCGTCGACCTACGTCGGACAGGCGCTCGACGCAGTGGTGAGCCGCCTCGAGGGCGATCCGGTGCTCGTGATACTCGACAACAGCGAGCACCTCGTCGCCACGGTGGCCCGCATCGTCGAGTACCTCCTGGAGCGGCTCTCAGAACTGCGGATCGTCGTCACGTCGCGAGAGGCTCTGAAGGTGGAAGGGGAAGTGGTTCGCACGGTCGATCCGCTCCCGCTCGAGGGGGAGGCTCCGGCCCGTCAGCTCTTCCTGGACCGCGCCTCGCTGCAGGGCGACGCCCTCTCCGACGCCGCACAGGCGGCCATCGACAGGGTCTGCGCAACGCTCGACGGAGTACCGCTGGCGATCGAGCTGGCGGCGGCGCGTACGGCGCTGTTCGGGCTCTCGGAGGTCGCCGACCATCTCGGCGACATGCTGGGTCTCCTGGTCGGTGGACGGCGCACGGCGCCCAGTCACCAGCAGACGCTGCGGGCAACGGTCCAGTGGTCGTACGACCTCCTCGACGAAGACGAGCGCCGGTGTTTCGACCTGGCTTCGGTGTTTGCCGGCGGGTTCACCATGGCGGCCATCCGCGGCGTGTGCCCTGAGGACCTGGCTCCGCGGGCCCTCGGGCTGGTCGGTTCCCTCGTCGACCGCTCGCTCGTGCGCGTGGAGCGGCATCGCGGCCAGAGCCGCTTTCGAATGCTGGAGCCGGTGCGGGCGTTCGGTCGCGACCGGCTCGCCACCCGTGGCCTGGAGGAGGCCGCCCGCCGCGCGCATGCCTCGTTCTACGAAGACTGGACCGCTGAGGCCGATGCCAACCTCAAGGGCCCGGAGCAGGCCCGATGGCACGGCTGGTTGGCCGCCGACTCGTCCAACCTCAACCAGGCCCTCGAGTGGCTCGGCAGCCACGAGCCCCACCGCGCCGTCGCCATGACGGCTCAGCTCGCCCGGTTCTGGTTCCGCCATGCCGCGGTTGCGAGAGGCATCGACGCCACCGAGGCGGCCATCGCGCTGGATCCCGGCGGGACCAGCGCGGCCGGCGGCCGGGTGCGGCAGTGGCTCGGATTCTTCCTCTCCTTCCGGGGTGACCTCGATCGGGCACGGGCCCTCACCGAGGAGGCATTGCGCATCGCCGAGCTCACCGACGACGACGTCGGGCGTGGCTACGCCCTCAATGGCCTGGGAGCCGTGGCGTCGGAGTCGGGCGACCCGGTCTCGGCCGCCGAGCACTGGCGCGCTGCGGTGCAGGTGTTCGACGAGGTCGAGCCGACCTCGACCGCTGCACCACTCTTCAACCTCGGATACGCGACCGTCGAGCTCGGGAGGTTCGACGAGGCACGAGCGATCGGCGCCCGCTTGGAAGCAGCAGGCGAGGCGGCCAACGATCCTTCACGGGCGGCGATGGGCAGACTCATGCAGGCGTATGCGGATCACGGAACCGGCAACGTCGCATCCGCCCGCCGGCTCGCTGAAGCCGCCCGGGAGGTGTTCGTCGAGCAGTCGGACGCATTGCACGAGGCGGAGTGCTGGCTGCTGTTGGGCGCGGTGGCCGAGGTGGCAGGGGAGGTGGCCGAGGCCAGGAACGCCTTCGCATCCGCCGGTGCGCTGCTCGACGATCCGGCCAGCATCCTCGAACAGCCGGAAGCGCTGGTGGCGCTGGCGCGTATCGAGCTGGCGGCCGGTGACGAGGAAGCTGCGTCCCTCTTCTTGGAGTCGGCGGTGGCGCGCAGGGAGAACGGCAACGCCCTGCTCGACGCCTCCATCGCCCACGAGATGGCCAGGCTGGCGGCTGCCGGGGGAGAACGTGACCGAGCCGTGGCGCTCCTCGCTGCCTCGACATCCGCTCGCCGCTCACTGGGGGTGACGGCGCCGGCCCACGTGGCCGCCGAGGTGCTCGACTTGCTCGGAGCTCTTCCTGAGACCGCCGACGTCGCTTCTCAGGGGACCGGTCTTCCTGTTCACGATCTGGCGCAGCTGCTCCGCCAGGGCTGAAGGCATGCCCGGCGCGGCGAACCAGGGCCGTCAGCCAGTAGTTTCGGTGCCATGCAGTGCTCGACATGTGCCTCCGAGCTGCGGCCCGGCGCCAAGTTCTGCTCTGAATGCGGGTCGGCCACCACGGTCGCCTGCCCGTCGTGCGGCCGCGACGTGGGCGCTGGAGACAAGTTCTGCGCCGAGTGCGGGCATCGCTTGGCCGAGGCACCCCCAGCCCCATCACCTGACTCGGCCCCGGTCGAGGAGCGGCGGTTCGTCTCGACCCTCTTCCTCGACCTGGTGGGGTTCACACCGCTGACCGAGACCCGCGACTCCGAAGAGGTGCGTTCGATGCTCACCACCTACTTCGAGCGGGCGCGGGAGGTGGTCGACCGGTTCGGGGGCGTGATCGACAAGTACATCGGCGATGCCCTGATGGCGGTGTGGGGTGCGCACGTGGCGCACGAGGACGACGCCGAACGCATGGTGCGAGCGGGCCTCGAGCTGATCACCGCCATCGAGGCCCTCGGCGGCGAGCTGGGCATCGATGGGTTGACCGCCAGAGTCGGTGGGACCTCAGGCGAGGCGGCGGTGGGTGGCGACGGCAATCAGGGCACCGGGCTCATCATCGGCGACATCGTCAACCTGGCCAGTCGCTTCGAAGCGGCCGCCCCCGCAGGTCGGATGCTGGTCGACGAGACGACCAAGAACCTGGTCGCCGGGGTCCAATTCGAACCGTCGGGCCCGCTCGAGCTGAAGGGCGTGACCGGAACACGCGAGGGGTTCCTCGTCGGACCCGTGACCGCCGGGAATCAAGGTCGGACACGTGAAGGCGGCCTGATCCCACCGTTCGTGGGCCGAGCCGACGAGATGCGGCTGCTCAAAGATGCCTTCCATGCGGTCGGCCGCGAGCGACGCACGCGGCTCGTGACGATCGTGGGGCAGGCAGGGATCGGCAAGAGCAGGGTGGTCGGCGAGCTGTGGAACTACCTCGACGGCCTGCCAGAGACGACGTGGTGGCACCAGGGACGCGCCCCGGCCTACGGCGCCGGCGTGGCCTACTGGGCCTTGGGCGAGATGGTCCGTCAGCGGTGCGGGATCCTCGAGACCGACGATGACCACCGCACGCGAACCAGGCTGCGAACCACGTTGGCCGAGCACATCACAGTCGACGACGACCGGGCCTGGATGGAGCCGCGCCTGGAGACCCTGCTGGGTCTGGGCGACGCCCCGGCCGATCGCGCCGAGCTGTTCGCCGCCTGGCGCATGCTCTTTCTCGAGTTGGGCCGGACCGGCAACGTGGTCATGGCGTTCGAGGATCTTCACTGGGCCGACGACGGCACGTTGGACTTCATCGAGGAGCTGGTGGCCGTCGGCACCGATGCGCCGATCCTGGTCGTGGCGATCAGCCGGCCCGACCTCTTGGAGCGGCGGTCGGGGTGGGGGACGGGCACCAGCACGATCACGACCCACCTCCCGGCGCTCAACGCCACCACGATGGGGCAGTTGATCACCGGCGTCGTCCCCGAGGCGCCCGGGGCCACGATCGCCTCCATCGTCGACCACAGCGGCGGGATCCCGCTCTACGCCGTGGAGATGCTGAGGATGCTGGCGAACCGAGATCTGATCGCCGAGCAACCGGATGGCACCTACCGGCCCGTCGGAGACCTCGGTGAGGTCGAGATTCCCGACTCGCTCCAGAGCCTGGTCGGGGCGCGACTCGACCAGCTCGATCCGGACGACCGGGCGCTGCTGAACGATGCCGCCCTGCTCGGTCAGTCGTTCACGCTCGAAGGCATGGCAGTCCTCCAGGAGGCCGACGTGGACGCGCTCGCCGGCCGCCTCGAACCCCTCGTGAAACGAGAGATCCTGGCCGTCAACCGAGATCCCCGCTCACCCGAACGAGGTCAATACCGGTTCGTCCAATCGATCATTCGCGAGATCGCCCACCAGCGGATCAGCCGCGCCGATCGTCTGCGGCGACACCTCAAGGTCGCCCAGTACTTCGAGAGCCTCGGCGACCCGGAGCTGAACGGTATCGTCGCCAGCCATCTCCTCGACGCCTTCGAAGTCGCCTCGGAGAGCGAGCGGGAGACGTTGCGGTCCGCCGTGGTGGGAGGTCTGCTGGCCGCCGCCGACCGGGCGGCCGACGTCCAGGCCCACGATCAGGTGCTCGAGCTGTGCGAACGCGGTCTCGAGATCGTCACGGATGCAGCGAGTCGTGGGCGGCTCCTGATCAAAGCGGCCCGATCCGCCCACGCCGGCCTGGACGATCGTGCCGACGAGTTCGCCCGGAGCGCCCTGGAGTCATGTCGCGAGGCCGGCGACTCCGAAGGTGAGCTGGAAGCGGCGACCCACTTCGCACGGTCGCTGAACGACCGCTTCCGTTCGAATGAAGCGGTCGACGTGCTGGAGCACGTCATGCCGGAGGCTGTGCCCCCGTCCCACCTGGGAGCGGCTGCCATGGCTCAGATGGCGCGGTCGTACGGGCTCTCAGGAGAGGCAGACCGGGGGATCGAGTGGGCGGATCGGGCATTGGCGCTCGCCGAAGCCCTGGACGACCTCCCCGTCTTCGCCGACGCGCTCACGACGAAAGCCACCGCCTACGGGTCCTACGGTCGCATACGAGAGGCGCTGATGTTGCTCGACGCCGTGCAGAAGCTCGGTGCCGAGCATCAACTCACCCATGCCCGCCGGCGAGCGCTCAACAACAGCAGCTTTCTGTCGGCGAGCGACACCGTCGGCGACCTCGAACCGATCGAACAGCGATTGGCCGATGCCCGCCGGCTCGGTGAGCCTCGTGAGATCGCCGACCAAGAGATCGCTTATGCGCAGTCGCTCTTCTTCCATGCGCGCTGGGACGAGGCTCGACAGCTGCTGGCCGGCATCGATCGGGAGTCACTCTCGGAGGACCTGCGATGGGAGTACGACGGGGTCGTCCGGTTGTTCTCGGGTGCCGCGGACGATCCGGAGGGTGCTGATGACTACGCACGACAGTGGATCGCTTCGATGGACAACCCGGATCTCCAGACGCAGATCAACATCTCACGGGAGTTGTGCTCGGTCGCCTTCCTGAATCGGCGCTTCGAGGAGTGTTTCGATCACGCGATGGCATTTCCCGCCGTGCTGACCCTCCGGCTCGACATCTACTGGGCTGCCTGGGCAGCCATGATGCTTGGAGATGCCGAGAGGCTGGAACGAGTGTCCGCGATGGCCGCCGAGGCCCCCGAACGGGGCCGTCACATCACGCTCATGACGAAGACGGTCGAAGGTGCGCTGGCGGCTCTGGCAGGGCGGAGGCACGAAGCCGAGACAGCGTTCAACGAAGCGGTGGACCTCGTCGAGCAGGTCTGGCCGGTGCTCCTCCAGGCGCATCTCTTCGCGTTCGTGGCCAAGTTCCTCGGCACGGAGGACCCCTCGATCGCGGCTCTGGCCCGCCGGGCGTACGACACGTTCGCTTCGGTCGAGGCGACCAACTTCCTCGAGATCTTCTCGGACGGGCTCCTGCCTCCAGACGCGGCGATCAGCCAGGCCGGCTGATCCGGGCTCAGCGTCCCAGAACTAGCCTCCTCCGATGACCCTCGCCGCGTCTCCGAGAGCCTCGCGCCGGCTGCTGTGGGCCGTGGTGGCCGGTTCGCTGGTCACGATGATCAGCCTCGGCGTGCGCGCCACCTTCGGGCTCTTCCTCGACCCCATCTCCAACGCCCTCGACTCACCGCGGGCCGTGTTCGCGCTGGCAGTGGCGATCCAGAACCTGGTCTGGGGCCTCGGCCAGCCGGTGGCCGGCGCCCTGGCCGACCGATTCGGATCGGGTCGAGTGCTGGTCATCGGCGCCGCCATCTATGCGGGTGGGATGTCGATGATGGCCGGCTCGACGACCCCGCTGGGGCTCTACGTGAGCGGCGGGTTCATCGTCGGTCTCGGCCTGGCGGCCGCCAGCTTCAGCGTGGTGCTGGCGGCGGTCGGCCGCATCGCCCCACCGGAGCGGCGCTCGCTGGCATTGGGTGTCGTCACCGCCATGGGCTCGGTGGGCCACTTCTTGCTGGTGCCCATCACCCAGGCGTGGATCAGCGATCTCGGCTGGCAGACCTCCCTCTTCGTGCTGGCCGTCATCGCACTGTCGATCGTCTTCCTGGTCCGCCCGGTTCGTGGCAATGCCGCGCAGGTGAGCGGGGAGGCGGAGGGAGAGCGCGTCCCGCTTCGACAGGACCTGGCCCGTGCAGGAAGAAGCCGCCACTATCTGCTCCTCAACGCAGCGTTCTTCGTGTGCGGCTTCCACGTGACGTTCATCGCCACGCACCTGCCCGCCTATGCAGGCGACGTCGGCGTCGCCACGACCGCCGCCGCCACGTCGCTGTCGCTGATCGGCCTGTTCAACATCGGTGGCTCACTCGCCGCCGGTGCCCTCGGGCAGCGCTACTCGAAGACCCGTCTGCTCAGCATCATCTACGGCGCTCGGGCGGTGGTGATCGCCGCCTTCGTGCTGACGCCGATCTCGGCCACCACGACGATCGTCTTCGGCGCCCTGATGGGTCTCCTGTGGCTCTCGACGGTGCCGCTCACGTCGGGCATCGTCGTGCAGCAGTTCGGGACGGCACACTCGGGCACGCTCTTCGGGATCGTGTTCGCCAGCCACCAGGTCGGCGCCTTCATCGGCGCCTGGATGGGTGGCGCCGTGGTCGACGCCACCGCCAGCTATCTGCCCGCCTGGTGGACCGCCGTCGGCCTGGGCGTCTTCGCGGCGGTGGTGCACCTGTTCATCAACGACGGGCCCGTCCCGCCCTACGCACCGGTCGTGCGGCGCCGCTGGCGGGTGGCGCCGACCACGGGAGCGCTGCTGCTCGTCCTGGCGCTGGCGATCGGCCCGTTCCTCGACGTCGGGCGACCGGCAGTCGCGGGCGACACCCCGTTCATCTGCGTCCTGCACCCCAATCAGGTGGGCGGCGGAGCCGGCTAATCCCCTGGAGGAGCGACGCGGGTCGCTCTAGCTTGGCGGCAACGGCAGCGTCTGTTGGCCGGCACAGGTCGTATGGCTGTCCGGTTCCACGTTGGCCTGCCGTTCGTGGCATACGAGAGAGGGTTCGACTCCCTCATCGGACGTCGGCCGGCCGAACGCGCCTCGGCGCACGCCGGCGAGTGGCCTTGCGGGCTTCGGGCTCCCGCCACTCACTGGTGTCGGCCGTCCGCCGTCCCGAAAGGACATGACCATGGCTCGCTTCGACATCACGCAGGGGTACGGCTACCTGTCCTACGGGCAGGAGGCCAAGCCGCGCCGCCGCCGCACGATGGTGAGCGAACTGCAGCACGTCGTCCGCATCCGCGACGGCGTCGTGGAGGGACCGCTCGCCCCCGGCCGGCACTGGCTCAGCAAGCGGCGCGACCGGATCGTCACCCTGCCGGCCCTGCCCCACTCGGTCGTGGTCGGCGGCCAGGAGATCCTCACGGCCGACGGCGTCACCATCCGGGCGACCGTGGCCTTGACCACCCGCATCGTGGATCCGGTGCTGGCGCTTCGGGCCGGCGACTGGCACTCGCAGCTTCACGTCGACGTCCAGCTCGCCCTTCGGGCGGCGGTGACGACCGCGTCACTCGAGGACCTCGTGGCGAACCGGACCGAGCTCGATGAGCCCCTCCAACAGGCCGCCATCGCGTCCGCGGCGCCGATGGGCGTCGAGGTCACGAAACTCGCCCTGCGTGACGTCGTCGTGCCCGGCGACCAGCGACGGCTGCTTGCGCAGATCGTCGAGGCGAAGCTGGCCGGCCAGGCCGCCCTCGAGCGTGCCCGCGGAGAGACAGCTGCGTTGCGGTCGCTGGCCAACGCCGCCTCGCTGCTGCGTGACAACCCGGACCTGTATCGGGTGCGCTTGCTCCAGGAGATCGCCAACTCGAGCGGGAACACGTTCATGCTGCCTACCGAGCC
>JBPEXB010000073.1:0-1647 GCA_052032125.1 Acidimicrobiia bacterium | reverse complement strand
GATGTAGGGCACCGGGAGCCGCTCGAAGAGGTCTTCGTTCGCCTCCAGATCGTGGGCGGCGAAGTGCAGCTCGACGTGCCAGCCGAGCGGGGCGATCCGCTCGACCTGGCGCCAGAAGAAGCCCGGCTCGGGTGCCCCGCCGAGGTGGGCGACGAAGTTGAAACGAATCCCCCGTACCCCCGCCTCGTGCATGTCCTCCAGGTCGGCGTCGGTGTGGCTGTCGTCGATCAATGCCACTCCTGCGTACCGGCGCCCCGCCCGTTGCAGCGCATCGAGCATCGCCGCGTTGTCGGTGCCGTGGCACGACGCCTGGACGACGATCGCTCTTGTCAGGCCGAGGATCCGCTGGTGTTCCTCGAGCTCCTCGAAGCCGGAGTCGGGCGGTGTGTAGGCGCGGTCGGCGGCGTACGGGAAGCGGTGGGCGGGCCCGAACACATGCACGTGCCCGTTGCAGGCGTCCGGGGGCGGGGTGAAACGCGACGGCGGATGCGGGTCTCGCATCGGGGGCGGGATGGTCGGAAGGTCGGTCATGAATCGCGCTCGTCGGCGAGGCTACCGATCAGACGTTGAGCCCCACGAGCCGGCCGCCGTCCACCGGGAGGTCGACCCCGTTCACGTAGGAGGCGGCGGGGGAGGCGAGGAACGCCACCGCCGCCCCGATGTCCGCAGGCGTCCCGAGACGCCCCGCCGGGACGGACGTGGTCAGCGACTCCATCATCGCCTCGGGCGTCGTTCCTGCGAGTTCGGCCCGTCGGACGGTGGACGTGGCCAACCGCTCCGTGTCGATGTAACCCGGGAGCACGTTGTTGACCGTGATGCCGAGCGGGCCCAGCTCGACCGCCAGGGTCTTGCCCCAGTTGGCCACCGCCGCCCGCACCGTGTTGGAGACCCCGAGGTTGCGAATCGGGCTGGTGACCGAGGTGGAGATGATGTTGATGATCCGCCCGTGGCCCTCCTCGATCATGCCGGGCTGGATGGCCTGCACGGTCGCCTGGAAGGAGGCGACGTGCAGCGAGACGCCGTCCACGAAGGCGCTTGGATCGGCCTCTGTGGCCGGCCCCACGCCTGGGCCCCCGGTGTTGTTGACCACGATGGTGATCGGCCCGTTCGAAGCCACCTCGTCCGCCGCCACCTCGCCCACTGCCCGCCAATCGAAGAAGTCCACGGCCCGGGCCCGGTGCGCTTGGCCCTCGGGCGTCGGGAGCGCCTCCCGCACCTCGTCGAGCGTGTCCTGGTGCCGGGCGAGGAGGAGCACCGTGGCCCCGGCCGCGGCCAGCGCCTCCGCACAACCGCGACCGATCCCCTTCGACGCCCCACCCACGAGCGCCGTCTGCCCAACCAGTGACCGCTCCATGCAAGTGGACCGTAGCGGGAGGGCAATGCGAGTCACCCGTCGCCAGTCCCCAGGGGCGTCCTAGGTCGTTGTCAGAAATTGGGGCCCTTCCACCAGGTCGTGACCGGAACACCGCTGCGAGAGGGCCCCCTCACGGTCCGGCAATGGACGAGCGCCCCTGGAGACTGGAGACTGGCGACTCGCCTCGAGACGCGAGAGGCTCAGCCCTCGTCGTCATCTTCGGGCAACTCGAGGAGTCCGTCGTCGGCGATGTCGGCGAAGATGGCGTGGGCCTCGTCGCCGAGGAGCACCAC
>JBPEXB010000072.1:0-2127 GCA_052032125.1 Acidimicrobiia bacterium | reverse complement strand
CGGCCACCGCCCGCCCGCCTGCCGGCCACCGCCCGCCTCAGTACGCAGTACTCAGTACTCAGCCCGTTCGGGCTGACAACTCCTTCTCTATCGGGGTGCGGAATCTCGGGGTGATCTTGGTGCCGTCGAGCCAGCGTTCGAGATCCGCTCGCTTCTGCTCGACCAGGTCGGAGGCGGAGCTCGACAGGCGCTCGTCGACACGAATCCGCACGTCGCCGTCGGGTCCGGTCGCCCAGGCGCCGACGATGCGCCCGTCGAGCCAGACCGTCGGACCGATGTTGCCGTTGCGGTCGTAGTGCGGACCGGGGAACGCGCCTCCGAACCACTCCCGCTCCTTCCAGCCCATCGGGGTGGGGTCGAGGCCCGGCAGCAGGGCAGCCCAGGTCTCGGGCACCGGTTCCTCGCCATCGCCCGCCAGCACGAAGCCGGTTCCCTCCTCGAGTGTGACCTCCTCGACGTCGAGGGCAGCCAGCGCATCCCGCACCTTGGTCTTGGTCCAGCCCGTCCACCACTGGAGGTCGACCATCGTGCCGGGGCCATAGGAGGCCAACCAGCGGCGAAGCAACTCCACTCGGGCGTCGTCCGGCGCCCACCGCTGCCACGGCTCGTCGAGCCACTGGCTCATCAGCGCCCACTCGTATTGCGAGGCGATCCACGACCCGCGCGGCCGGCCCCGGGCCACGAGCCCATCGGTTCCCAGCATGAACAACAGCCGGGTGGACACGCCGAACGTGCCCTGGGGTGTCTCGACCTTGGTCGCCGTCTCGGGCACGCGCTCGGAGAGCACCGCCGCCGGGACGGGGCCGGTGCCGGCCAACGCCTTCTGCACCTTCTCCTTCACCCGGTCGATCCAGGCTTCGCCGTCGTCGGTGATGCCCACCTCCTCCAGCATCCGGCAGAACCGTCGGGTCTGAGCAGGCATGTACCCGGCTGCGCACCCTGCTTCCAGCAACCCAGCCAGGTGCACCGGGACGACGAACATCGTCATCCGCATCCCGTGCATACGGAGCAGCGACCGGCGCTCGTAGAGCGCCTCCTCGACCGACTCGACCGTCAGCCCGTCGACCCGCGCCCATCCCGAGAGGAACACCGTGGCCGGATCGGACGAGTGCAGGCCGACCAGGTCCTCGGCCACGGCCTCGATCGACCGGCTCGGCAGGGCCAGGTGGTGGCGGACGCCGAGCCGCCGTCGTCGCTCCTCGATCGAGACATGGCGCATCAGCCGAGCGTCGTTCGTATCCAGCGCGTGAGCACCGCCGCACACTGGTCCACCTGGGCGAGCGGTACGAACTCGTCGGCCGAGTGGGCTTGGGCCGCGTGACCCGGCCCGTACATGACCGTCGGAGTGTTGCCCTGATTGATGTGGAGGCGCATGTCGGCGCCGTAGGGCGCTCCGATCAGGCTCGGGGCGCCGAACCCACAGGCCGCCGACGCCTCTTGGAGCGCACTCGGAAGCGGGTGATCGGCGGGGATCGAGGACGAGTCGAAGCGCCCACCCCACACCTCGACCGTCGGGGGATGCTCTGAGAGGAAGTCGTGCTCGGCCGCCGCCGACTCGATCGCCAGGCGCAGATCGGCGGCAGCGCCGTCACAGTCCTGACCGAGGCGCACGCCATAGCGCCCGTGCGCCACGACCCGATCCATCACCGTCGAGGCCCACTCCCCTCCTTCGACCTGGCCGATGATCGTGGCGTAGGGCAGGCCGAGTGCCCGCATCAGCGGGTGCTGCTCGGAGCCGTTGCGCCGCGCCTCGTCGTCGGCGAGGGCATCGACGAGGTAGGTGAGGTTGGCCAGCGCCGAGACGCCCTCGCGCCGCACCGACGCGTGAGCCGCTTTGCCGGGCACGTCGAGCGTGAACGTGATGGCGCCTGCGTGGGCGACGACGACGTCGAGGCCGGTCGGCTCCGTGATCACGCACGCATCCGCCACCACACCCCGTCGGATCGCTGCGAACGCTCCCGCGCCACCGTCCTCCTCGGAGGGCACGGAGAGCACGATCAGCTCGCCCGCCAGGTCGATGTCGGCCAGCCGCCGGACCACCTCGACGTTGGCCAGGACACCGGCCTTCATGTCGCAAGCTCCCCGCCCGTACATCCGACCGTCCCTGACCGCCGGCTCGAAAGGTGG
>JBPEXB010000071.1:0-3550 GCA_052032125.1 Acidimicrobiia bacterium | reverse complement strand
GACCAGACGCGAGATCATGTCACGACTGCGGAGTAGCTGGACCCAATGTGAGGTCCGAACACACGAAGGGCGGCTCGACGCCGCCCTTCGTGGGAGTACTTGGTACTTGGTACTCGGTACTTGGTACTGGGTCACCCCCACCGTTGATCGGCGGAGCCGATCAACGTGGGTACAACCCCACATTCGCCGCCTCGTCGGTCTTCCAGAAGACGTCCGAGATCGCGTCGATCTTCTCGATGAGGTCCTGGGCAACTGCCGGGTCCATCGACTTCTTGGCGTCGCCGGCCGCCTTGATCGCCTTCCAGAACATGTCGTGGAGGTCGGGGGCCTGCTCCAGGTGGTGCGGCTTGAAGAAGTCGGTCCACAGCACGGAGAGGTGGTGCTTGACCAGCTCCGCCTGCGATTCCTTGATGGCGATGCAGCGAGCACGGAAGACCTCGTCGTCGCTGTCGTGGTACTTCTCGGCGGCCTTGAGCACCGATTGGGCCTCGATGCGAGCCTGGGCCGGGTCGTAGACGCCGCAGAACAGATCACAGTGTGCGTGGGCAACGCGCGACGGCGTGAAGATCCCCATGGTTCGCCCTCTCCTTGGTCGTGGACTCGCCGCCGACGATACACTCCCCGCCCGGCGGCGCGAACGGCGCCGCCGACCCCAGCCGAGCCTGGAGTTCCTCCGCAGCATGCCGCTCCCCTGGACGCGCTACCTCGTGGCCGAGCACTCCATGTCGCCGACCTTGGAGAGCGGCGACTGCATCGTGGTGTCGCGTCGGCGTCCGGTCCATCGAGGCTCGATCGTGGTCTACGACACCGACACCATGACGATGGTCAAGCGGGTCATCGGTCTCCCGGGCGAATCGGTGCGCATCGAGGGCGGCATCGTGACGGTCGACGGCGACCCGGAACCGTCCCCGGTGTGGGAGGGAGCCACCCGTCCCGAGGGCCAATGGACGATCGGACACGACGAGGTCTTCGTGCTCGGCGACCACCGCCGCCAGTCGGCAGGCGACAGCCGGGAGCGAGGCCCGGTGCCACTGGCATCCATCACCGGGGTGGTGAGCTGGCGCTACTGGCCGGCGCCGCGCCGGTTCAGCGCGCCGCCCACGCCTCCCAATGCGGCCGGAGCAGGTGAACGATCTGGGTGAACACCCGCTCGGCAGCGTCGAGGTCGGCGAGCGGCTCACCGATGCCGGCCAGCCACACGCCCCATCGCTCCTCGGTGTCGTCCACCGTGCGGAACACGTAGGGCTCGTCGAGCTTCCAGACGAGCCCGGCCCGCGAGCCGTCCGGAGCCACCACGAAGCCGTCGCCGTGCTCCCTCGCCTCCGGATCCCCCAAGAAGTCGGAGATGGCTCCGAGTCGGAACCCGTCGACCTCCACGTCCATCACCTCGAAGCCGTGATAGGGAGGAGCGCCCGGCGGCGGAGCCATGAAGGCGGGCCGGGCCGGGTCGTTCGACGGCGCCGAAAGGTCGAGACGGAGATGCGAGCAGAGCTCCAGGAGCTCGGCGCGACGTCGGGCGGCGTCGTCGGGGTCGGTCATGGCGGCAGTGTACGAAGGCATCGGGCGCCACACAGCACGCCTCCGGGTGCGTAGGCTCACGCCATGGACACAGGACCGGCCGAGCTCCCATGACCGAGTTCGTCGTACGAGTGGCCAACCGGCCTGGGCGGCTCGCAGCGCTCGCCGAAGCGGTGGCGAGCGCCGGGGTGAACATCGAGTCGCTGGCTGCCTTCAGCGTCGACGACGTCGCCGTGATCCGCATGATCGTCGACGACCCTCGCACCGTGAACCGGATCCTGCGCGACCAGGGCATCCCGTTCGAGGAGCACTCGATCCTCACCACGGTGCTGCCCAACCGGCCGGGGGTGTTGGCGGCGATGAGCCAGCGCCTGGCGGCGAGCAAGGTGAACATCGACGCCATGTACATGTTCCACACCGACGACGAGGGTCTGCATTTCGCCGTCGCCGTCGACGACCCGGACCGGGCCCGCTCGAACCTCTGATTTCTGGCTTGCCAATCTCAGCGACCGCCATCACACTTGGCGCTTCGCGTCATTCCCCACAGGACCGACCAACCTTCGTCGCCGAACTCACCTGAGGATCCGAATGTCCCTTCGTTCATCCACGCGGCCGCGCGCCGCGCTTCGCTCCGTGACCGCGCTGCTGGCGCTGGCGCTGGTCGCCACCGCCTGCGGCGGTTCGGACGATGCCCAACCGACCTCCTCCAGCACGACCATCGCCCAGACCTCCTCCACCGACACCGTCGACTCCTCCGCCACGACGGCGGGCTCGACGTCGTCGTCCAGCACTGCCGCGCCTTCGTCGTCGACCACCGAGCCCGCCGGGCCGCTCTCGCCGCTGAACGGCATGCCGGTCGAGGACCCGACGCTGCTCGATCGCAAAGTGATCGGCGTGAAGGTCGACAACCACTGGAGGGCCCGTCCGCAGTCAGGCATCGAACAGGCCGACGCCATCATCGAGATCGTCGTGGAGGCGGGCCTGACCCGGTTCATCGCGCTCTTCCACGACTCGGACTCCGAGTGGGTCGGGCCGATGCGGTCCGGCCGTCCGACCGACGGGACGATGCTCGCCCCGCTCAATGGAGCCCTCGCCTTCAGCGGCGCTCAATCGTGGGTGCAGTCGAGGCTCGTCAACAACGGTGTCCCGTTGATCGGAGATCTCGGCGTGCCCGTGACCCGGCGCTGGAGCGAGCGGAGGGCGCCCCACAACCTCTACGGCAACACCGTCGAGATGCGCGCCGTCGCCGAACAACGCGGCCTCGATCAGACGCCGCCCGAGCCCCTCTTCACGTGGGGCCCTCTGAACGCCGCCGCCGATGCCGTCGCCGAGGACATCTTCTTCGACTGGACCGACAGCATCGACATCACGTGGCAGTGGGATGGCACCCAGTACCTCCGGTTCGTCGGTGACGACCCGCACTCGTGGCGCTCCCAGGACGGCGAGACCGAGGAGCAGGTGGCCGCCGACACCCTGGTGGTCCTCATGGCGGAGCGCTACTTCGCCTGCCCGTCCGGCTCCGGATCGTGTGTCCCGGCCTGGGACACCGAAGGGACCAACCGGGCGATGGTCTTCGCCGGCGGCCAGTACGTGGAAGGCACGTGGGCCCGGGACGACCTGACCGAGTGGTTCACGCTCACCACCGACGATGGGACCGAGATCGTCGTGCCGCCCGGCCGCATGTGGATCATGGTCTACCCGGAGACCGCCGACATCACCTGGTGACCGATCACACCTGGTAGAACCGGGGCCGTGATGGGCCGATGAGCGCGATCGAGGCGGTGGCCGAGGCCGTCCAGCGCGCCGAGGCCTCCCAGGACCGGCTCAACGCGTTCACCGAGATCGACGGCGACGGGGCGATGGCGCGGGCCGAAGAGGTCGTGGGCAGCCGCGGGTCGCTGGCCGGCGTGCCGGTGGCCCTCAAGGACCTGATCGACCACGCAGGACACACGACGACGGCCGGGTCCGGCTTCCACCGGGGCCGGCCGTCCGAGTCGGCGACGGTGGTGCAGCGCCTCGAGGCGGCGGGCGC
>JBPEXB010000070.1:0-2539 GCA_052032125.1 Acidimicrobiia bacterium | reverse complement strand
TCGGCATGTTTGAGCACGTTGGCCAGCGCTTCGCTGATGAAGAAGTAGGCGGCACCTTCGACGTCGTCGTGGAAGCGTTGGCTCCGCAAGCCTTCGGAATGTGAGACGGCCACAGCGATCGGCAATCGGGAGCAGCGGTCCTCGACGGCCTCCACCACCCCGCCGTCGGTCAGCACCGACGGATGAATGCCCTGGGCGAGCTCCCGGAGGTCGAAGAGGATCTGCTGCGCTTCCCGTTGCAACACCTCGAGATCCTCGGGTGACACCCCGCCGTTCCCGGCTGACGCCCTGGCCATGCCGAGCCGAGCGACCAGCGCCACCAGCTCCTGCTGGGCGCCATCGTGGATGTTGCGCTCGATGCGGCGCCGCTCGGCCTCGGCAGCATTGACGATCCGACCGGCCAATCGGGCGTTGACGATCGCCAGCGCCACCTGTCCGGCCAGCGTCTCGACCAGTTGCGCGTCGTCGGTGTCGAACGTGGCACCCGATCTCGCTCCACAGCGAATCTCTCCCAGGCGCTCGTCGCCGGCGCCGATCGGGACCGCCAAGCCGGCCGCGCCGCTCGGCTCACCCGCCATCGCTGTTTCTCCGTCGTCGAGATGGACCTCCACCCAGGAGGCCCCCAACGCCGTCTGGATCGTCGACGCCAGCCGGGGCAGCATCTCGGCCGGCTCTGCCGCCTCCTCGATGGTGGCGCCCATCTCGGCAACGGCTTCATAGCGGGTGGGACGAGCACCGAAGACCCAGCGGTCCGCCACGGTCTGCAGGCGGCTCCTGGCCGGCTGGAACACGAGGGCGACCAGGACGGTCAACACCACGGCCACTTCCACGTCCAGCCGCGAGCCGGCTGCCACTCCGAGGGAGGCGGCGACGGCCACGTACAACAGCAGGATGATGAAGGACAGCGCTCCATATACGAACGACTTGCGGATGACGATGTCCACGTCTGCCCAGGCGGGCTCGGTGATGGCGATCACCACCGAGGCCGGGAAGGCCAGGAACGGGATGACGACGGACAGGCCCCCCACCAGCGTGTGACCGAGCGGACCGATCAGTCCCAGCACTTCGAGGAGATACGGGACCACGGCGATCGCCACGGCGAAGATCCCGGCGAACAGCACCCAGCGGATCTGCCGGCGCTCTCGGACCTCCGCCTGGCGATACCGCATGACCAACAAGACGATCGCAGCCGGGAAGATCAGATAGCCGGCACCGATCAGTCCCTCGAAGAGCCCGCCCAGGGGCTCGAGCGCCGGTATCACCAGCGGGCTGGCCGGGGCGTCGACGCCGACGAACGATTGCGCGTACGTGATGACCTCGTCGTTCGAGACCAGCGCCAGCGTGGGAAACACGACCACGATCCAGGCCGGGAGGAGCAGTCGGCGCTCACGGGCGTGACGGAATCGGCCGTCTGGCAGCAGCACGACGAGCCAGGCGAAGAACACGGCACCGGCCGCGCTGAGCGTCATGGTTGCCCACATCGGGGCCCACATCCACGACTGGAGCCCGGAGCGCTCGAACGTGACGATCGTGGCGATCTCCAGCATGGCGGGGATGGCGAAGGTCGCCACGGCGGCACCGGTGAGCAGCCAGCCGGTCGGGTTGTCGGGATGGCGCCAGAGCAGGATGCCGCCCGCCACCAGGAAGGCGGGGACCATGACCAGCGTCCACAGGAGGGCGGCGCCATCGGCCAGCCCGCTGGCCAGCCCCCAGGCGACCACCGCCGCGTACGCGACGCTCACCACCACGAGCGCTCTCTTGAGGTACCGGGCCGTCACTCCTCGATTCTGCCGGACGGTGGGCGGCGCCGTCCATGCGGCTGGCACCAATTGGCAACTGGGATGGGCCTGCGGCCTGCACCACCCTCGAAACGCAGCCCGCACGGTTCCCGCTGCGGCAGCCGGTTCGTACGGTCGCAAGACGCGAGAGGAGGGACTCATGGTGGAGTCGAAGTACGCATCGTTGTCGGGCGTGGTGTTCGCCGTGCTCTTGGTGGCGGCGTTCCTCGTGGATCCGAACACGGCGTTCATGCCGAGCGAGGCGGAGGTCGTCGAGTACCTCCAGGAGTCGCCGCTTCGGATCCTCACCGGCGCCTACCTGGGCTTGCTGGCCGCCGGAGCGCTGGTCTGGTTCACGGCCAGTGCCCATCGGTCGCTGCGGCGGGGCGACGACCACGACGGTCGACTGGCGGTCCTGGCTGCGGGCGGAGGGGTCTTCGCCGCCGCGCTGCTGGCGGTGGGTGAGGTGGCCTCCATCGCCGCCGCCGAGCGTGTCTGGATGCACGATGCGATCGATCCGGGTGCGGCGGCGGCGCTGTTCGACTTCTCGGGGATCGCCATCGGCAATGGCACGACGATCGGCCTGGCGGTGCTCATCGGGGCGTCTGCGATCACCGGTCTGCGGACCCCCGGCTCGGCTCGCTGGGTTTCCTGGGTTGGCGTGCTGGTGGCCGTGACGCTCGCCTCGCCGTACGGCTGGGCGGCCCTGGTGGTGGCCATCGTGTGGATCCCGGCCGCCGGGATCGCCATGTACCGGGACG
>JBPEXB010000007.1:0-1538 GCA_052032125.1 Acidimicrobiia bacterium | reverse complement strand
CGGTCGCTCGTCGACCACGACGGCCGCTACACGGGCGAGCTCGAGTTCTACGCGTACGGGCCCGGCAAGGCGCAGGCCATCTACGAGCTGGCCGCCGAGTGGGGCCTCGACCTGGAGGGGTGCTACGCCTATTCGGACAGCGCCACCGATCTCCCGATGATGGAGGCGGTCGGACACCCCATCGCCGTCAACCCCGACAAGGAGTTGCGGGAGGTGGCCGAGGCGAAGGACTGGCCGATCCTGGAGTTCGAACGCCCCGTGACCCTGCGCACCCGCCTCGCCACCCTGCCCAAGCCGGTGCCGCTCATCTCGGGCGCCGCCGTGGCCGGCATCGTCCTCGGGGCCCTCGCCCTCTGGGTGCTCAGGGCCCGCCGCCGGGCGGCCTGACAGAAACCCCTCAGCCAGGCGCGCTCACTGCCGAAGACAGTGAAATGGCGCGCAGAATGATCACTCGGAGTGGCGCTCTGCGCGCGAAGATCGTTCGGACGGAGGATGAGGGCTGGGAGCCTCCCACAACCGAAAGGACGATGGCGATGGATCCGCTCACCATCCGCATCGCTGACCTGGAAGTGGAACTCGACGACATCGACACGCGTCGGCTCGACCTTCCGGTCGACGCCGTCGCCGAGCGCATCACCCTTCGGCAGACGCAACGGGAGCTCGAGTTGGAGATCGCTCGCCTGCGCGCCCAGAGCCCGGTCGAGGTCCTCGAGCGCGACGAGCCCGACGACCTCTCGATCGACCTCACCCTGGCCGAGCCAGTCCTCGCCGACGAGACCGTAGAAGACTCAGCAGGCTGAGGTCACGAGCGTCACTGCGGTGGCGAGATCGGCGACGTCTCCGCTGAGCGTGACGTTGTAGATCAAGCCGTCGGCGGCGTCGTAGACCTCCACGATCAGCAGACCCGGCGCTTCGACGGCGAACCCCTCATCGCAGGCCGCCAGCTCACTCGTGTCCACCCCGTCCACGTTCCCGGCCGCCTCTGCACCCTGCCTCGCCAGGTCGAACGACACCTGATCTCCCTCCCGCCAGGCCACGGCGACGCCGCCCCCGTCGCCGAGATAGGTGCACGCGGAGCCGTCCTCGTTGGCGGCGACGAACTCGATGTCGTCGCCCACCACGTCCTGGACCACGTCGAGCGGCCACAGGTCGGCACAGTCGAGGTCCGGCCCCTCGGGGATGGTGGTCGTGGCAGGAGTTCCGGACCCGGTGGAGGTGGTGGCCCCCGTCGTGGCGGTCGTCGCCGCCGACGTCGTCGACCCGCCCGTGGTGCCGACGGTCGTGACGACCGTGGTGGTCGTGTCATCGGCGTCGCCCGAACCACACGCGGCGAGACCGACCAGAGCGACGACGAGCAGGACACGCATGGCCGGAGACCCTAGAGGAGCAGGGGACCCGGGACCCGGGACCCGGAGCCCGGCCGCGGGGGCCGCCACCCGAAGGCGCCGTAGCACGGCGCAGGACGAACACATCGCGCCAGCTCGCCCTCCCAAGTGAATCCGGCCGGCACCCACCCGCCGATCGCATCGGCGGTCCCC
>JBPEXB010000069.1:0-1733 GCA_052032125.1 Acidimicrobiia bacterium | reverse complement strand
GGCTTCGATCAGGATGACCCCTCCGAGGACTTCCTTGGTCTCCAGGAACGGACCGTCGGTGATGACCGGCTCGCCGTTGCCTCGGATACCGGCGGTCTTGCGGGGCCAGGCGAGCTCGTGCCCGCCCTTGATCCGATCGCGGTGCTTGCCGAACCAGGCCATGTGCTCGTCCACCTCGGCTTGCTGCTCTGCCTCGGAGGCGCGTTCCCACGCCTCGGCGGTCTCCCGGGTGAAGTAGGTGAGCATCAGGTACTGCATGTGTGGTTCCTCCTCACGAACACGACGGTCGAGGCGGCCCGAGATCGACCGTCATCGGAGACCGCGGCGATGCAGCTCTTCCTCCAGGGCGGCAGCGCTGTAGCGCATGAGGTCCGGCTGCCAGGTGAGGTCGTTGAGGACCTCGCCCGAGTCGTCCTCCAGGAGGCGCTCGACGGTGTCGCGCAGCGTCCGCGCCCACGCCCGCCCTTTCGCCTCCCCTTCGAGGCTGACGGTGCCATCCGGATGCGCGCGGAACACCGCAGCATGCGGCGTGGGGTTGGCGCGGGAGCCCTTCTCGCCATAGACCACGATGACCGAGCCGGCGGTGACGTCCTGGATGCCTCCGGCGGCGATGAAGTCGCCTTCGAAGGCCCAGCCGGTGGAACGGGAGTTGTCGACGGCCGTCACGACCTTGGCCCAGTTCTTGTGCCGATCGTCCCCGACCTGGGGCACCTCGACCGGGACGATCACCTCGGAGTCCATGCCGCCACTGTATCGCGGTGACACGACAGCGCTTCGCCCGCGATATGGCGATGAAACCCCACCATGGCTAGGTTGAGGCGCCCGGCGGCGCCGGCGGACGAGAGCGGGAGGACGAGCGTGCGACGAGCGAGAGCAGGCGCTGTCGCGCTGTCGCTCGCCCTGATCGCCTCCGCCTGTTCGATCGAGGGCGAGGACTACGGCGGCGACGCCGCCACCGGCCGTCAACCCGCCACCGAGGCGGCGACCGTGGCCACCACCGTTGCGCCCACCACGGCGCCCCCCACCACGGTGCCACCGACGACCGCCCCACCGACCACCCTCGCCCCGACGACGACCACGACCGCCACCACCGTGCCGGCACAAGAGGAGACGACCGTGCAAGGGGGGCCGGGTGTCGACCACGAGGAGCTCATGGCCGCCCTCACCCCGTTGATCGCCGCCGAGGACGCCATGCACGAGTTCGAGGCCCGGTGGGACGAGGGCATGACCTACTCGGAGACCTTCCAGGGCTGGCGCGAGGTCAGGGCGATGGTCGACGAGGCGTTCGCCGACTTCGAGTTCCCGGCCGACGCCAGCGCCGACCAGCTGGCCGCTGGACAGGTCTACGTGGACGCGGTGCTGGGGGCCCAGGTCGAGTGGCAGAACGTGACCGACTTCATCGTCACCTACATCACGAACTACACCCCTGAGGTGCTGATCCTCAACGCCTATTCGAAGGCCGAGTTCCGGCTGCGGGATGCCATCGCCGCCCTGGAGGCGCTCGAGGCGATGGGCACGGCCTAGGGCGCCGACACCCGGTAGAGCCTGGGATCCGACGGGCCCCAGCCCCTCGCTGGGTTGGTGGCCACCAGCCAGCCCTCCCCGAATGCGGTGATCGCAGTGGGCACGGCGGCGTCGAGCTCCGTCACACCCCACGGCTCCCCCTCGGCGGCGAACAGAAGGGCCGATCGCGTCTCTCCAGGCTGATAGGCCAGCTCCACCGCCTGATCGAG
>JBPEXB010000068.1:0-16414 GCA_052032125.1 Acidimicrobiia bacterium | reverse complement strand
GGGTCGAGTGGGGCGGCGATCGCAGCAGCCGAGAGCGCCAGGAAGCCGACCGCCGCACCCGGACCGGCGGGCGACAGCAGCGCGACGACCGCGCGCCGGCCGATGCCGGCACCGCGAAGAGTCCGGCCGACATCAGCGACCGTGTTCGCAAGCTGGTCGTATGACTGTGCCCTGAGACCCGGTGCGGCGACGGACGGCCGCGCCGGATCACCGGAAGCAACGATCTGTGTGATCACCCTGACGCGCCTCCCGAAACCCCACCGCAAGCATATGAGAACGGGAGCGCTGATCAAGCCGAAACGTGGGTCTGATCAGCCGTTCAGCCGCAGTCGTGCGGGGCGCCGGTCGATGTCAGCGTGCCCCATGCCTCGGCCAATTGCTCGCACGGAGGGTCGTCGATCCGCTCCAGCGGCACGACCTCGTCCAACAGCCCCCACGCCAGGACCTCGGCGCCGTGCTCGACCCCGCGACGGTGCCACGGCACCTGCCGATCGTCCCACGTGGTGATACCGAACACCTCGAGGAAGGCAGCCTGGGTCTCGTCGTCGACGTTCTGGATCAGCCAGACGTGCGCCAGTTCGTGCAGGAGGCTGAAGCGGGCGCTGAGGGCATAGGCGCCACAGTCGGCAGGCGCCGGCACACAGGCTGCGTAGGCATCGGTGCACTGCACGAGCGCCGGCGAGCCGACGTCGTCGTCGAACACGGCTCCCGCCCGGCCGGCGCAGGCGGGGACCGGCCCGAAGGTCACCGAGTCGAGGATCGGCTGGCCGAGCCCGGCGTCGGTGAAGCGGTGAAGGGCCCATCCCACGAACGCCTCCAGCTGGGGCGTCCCGTTCACGACCTCGATCGCCGATCCGTCCTCGTTGGGCAGCTCACCGGTCACCCATTCCTCCAGCGGCGGAGGAGGCCCGAGCCGTTGCCACCATCCGGCACCCAGCGCCTGACCGCAACGCCGCGCCGCCACGGGATCCGGTTGGCGCCGCTCGGAGGTGATGACACCGCGCTCGACGGTGATGGTCGTCGCGATGCGCTGCACACAGCCGGCCTCATCGGTGGTCTCGACCACGAAGCCGACCGGCTCTCCCCGCTCGACGCGCCCGACGAAGACCGCCGGACCACGCCGGCTCCCCGCGTCGATCTCGACGAGGCGCGCCCCGTCGAGGGCGTGGCCGGCCGCCGCCTCGGCGATGGCGTCGACGCCTTCGATCCGGACGCCGTTCGCCTCGAAGACTGCGCGGTCGCCATAGAGCCCCGCCACCCGATCCGAGGCGGCGCCCGCCCAGGCATCTACGTAGTCGGCCAACAGGGCGTCGATCGGGGCCAGGCGCGGGTCGGGTGCCCCAAGCGGCTTGTGGGCGTCGCGCCAGCGAAGCGTCTGCTGACCTGCGATCCCGGTCCCGCCCATCTCCCATGCGTACCAGGCGGCCGTGTCGAGGTCGTCGACGAGGACCACGGCCGACACCGACTCGACGCCGGCGAAGACGGCCTCGACGGTGCGAGGGCGGGGCGACGTTTGGCGGTCGAGCCAGTTGGCGAGCCACGATCGGCCTTCGCCCTGAGTCGTTGCGTCCCACGTGCCGGCGGAGAACGTCAGCTCGAGATCGGGCTGAGCGATCGAGATCTGCACGTCCGGCTCGTAGAAGGCCACCGTGTCGTAGACGTCGCCCGACGAGAACGCGGCCGCCCAGGCCTCGACGTATGCCTCGGGCTCGATGCCCGAGTCGGGCCCGCCGCAGGCGGCCAGCGCTCCACCGACCACCACCAGCCACCACCGGCACCAGCGGGGGCGAAGACGTGTCCGGAACGGCACCCGGCGAAGTATATGACGAGGGCCTCGGCGGCCCGACGGGCGCCACCGCCGATCGGGCCCCCACAAAGGGACTTTCGGGCCTCGTGGCCGCCTGGTCGTGTCTGGTGTGCTGGGCCCAGCAGCTGCTCGGAGAGGAACCGTGAGCGAAGGACTTGGCGCGACCGCAACGACCGTCGTGGTCGATGGCAACGAGGCGGCCGCGGATGTGGCCTACCGACTCTCCGAGGTGGTGGCCATCTATCCGATCACCCCCGCCTCGCCGATGGGTGAGCTGGCCGACGCCTGGGCCCAGCGGCGGCGCTCCAACCTGTGGGGCACCGTGCCCGACGTCGTCGAGATGCAGTCTGAGGGGGGCGCCGCCGGGGCGTCGCACGGCTCTCTCCAGGCGGGCGCCCTCACCACGACGTTCACGGCCTCCCAGGGCCTCCTGCTCATGCTGCCCAACATGTACAAGATCGCCGGTGAGCTGTCACCGATGGTGATCCATGTGGCGGCTCGCTCGGTCGCCACCCACGCCCTCAGCATCTTCGGCGATCACTCAGATGTCATGGCCGCCCGCCCGACGGGCTTCGCCATGCTCGCTTCAGGCTCGGTGCAGGAGGCCCACGATCTGGCTGCCATCGCCCACGCGGCCACGCTGCGCGCCCAGGTCCCGTTCCTGCACTTCTTCGACGGGTTCCGGACCTCCCACGAGGTGGCGACCATCACCTCGATCCCCGACTCGGTCCTCGAAGCGCTCACGTCGGTGGACGACCTCGACGCGCTGCGTTACCGCAGCCTCGATCCCAACCGCCCGGTGATTCGTGGCACCGCCCAGAACCCCGACGTGTTCTTCCAGGCGAGAGAAGCGGCCAATCCGTTCCACGACGCCGTACCCGACGTGGTGGCGGCGACGATGGAGGACTTCTCGGGGCTGACCGGCCGGCGCTATCAGCTGTTCGACTACCACGGTCACCCGGCCGCCACCCGGGTGCTGGTGATGATGGGCTCGGGCACCGGGGCCGCCCGCGAGGCGATCGACGCGATGGTCGACGCCGGCGACACGGTGGGCTTGCTCACGGTGCGCCTCTACCGGCCCTTCGCCGGTTCGGCCTTCGTCGCCGCCGTGCCGGAGACCGCCACCGACCTGGTGGTGCTCGACCGGACCAAGGAACCGGGCTCGATCGGCGAGCCGCTCTATCAAGACGTCGTCACGGCGCTGGCCGAGCACGGACGGAGCGCACGGGTGATCGGCGGCCGCTACGGGCTGTCCTCCAAGGAGTTCACCCCGGCGATGGCGTCGCGGTGCCTGGCAGAGCCCGAGCGGCCCGAGCCCAAGCGGCACTTCACGGTCGGCATCGTGGACGACGTCACCAACCTCAGCCTCGACGTCGAAGCGACCTGGGCGGAGCCAGACGACGTCATGCGCGCCGTCTTCTACGGTCTGGGCTCCGACGGCACCGTCGGCGCCAACAAGCAGACCGTGAAGATCGTCGGTACGCAGACCGACCGCCACGCCCAGGGCTACTTCGTCTACGACTCGAAGAAGTCGGGCTCCCGCACGGTGTCGCACCTGCGGTTCTCACCCCGCCCGATCGAATCGACGTACCTGATCGACCAGGCCCACTTCATCGGCGTGCACTTCTTCGACTTCCTCGAGCGGGCCGACGTGTTGGAGGTGGCCGCGCCGGGGGCCACCGTGCTGGTCAACAGCCCGCACGGACCAGACGGCACATGGGATCGCCTTCCCGCCGAGGCCCAGCGTCACATCGTGGATCGACGCTTGGCCGTCCACGTGGTCGACGCCTCGGCGATCGCTCGGCAAGCCGGGCTCGGCCGCCGCGTCAACACGGTCTTGCAGACGTGTTTCTTCGCCCTCACCGACCTGATGCCGCTCGAGGACGCGACGAGTGCCATCAAGGCCTCGATCGACGCCGCCTACGGGAGCCGGGGGGAGGTGGTCCTGCGGCGCAACCATCAGGCGGTGGACGACGCCGTCGCCGGTCTCCAGCCGCTCGTCGTGCCCGACACGGTCACGTCGACGACGCCCATCCCCGCCGCCGTTCCGTCGGCGGCGCCGGAGTTCGTCCAGCGGATCACGGCCATGATGCTGGCCGGCCAGGGCGACCTTCTCCCGGTGAGCGCCATGCCGGTCGACGGGACGTTCCCGACCGCCACCGCCCAATGGGAGAAGCGATCCATCGCCGACGACATCCCGATCTGGGATCCCGACATCTGCATCGACTGCGGCCGGTGCGCCCTCGTCTGCCCGCACGCCGCCATTCGCATGAAGGTGTTCGAACCGGAGGCGCTGGGTGAGAGCAACGGCATGAAGACGAAAGCCTGGACCGGTCGGGACGCCCCGAATGCGCTCATGACCATTCAGGTGGCTCCTGACGACTGCACCGGCTGTGCGGTCTGCGTGTCGATCTGCCCGGCGAAGAGCAAGGAGTCGGTGCGGCATCGGGCGATCAACATGGAGCCGAAGGCGGACCACCTGGCGGTCGAGCGGGAGGCGTTCGCCCGGTTCCTGACCGTCCCCGAGCGGGACCGCACCGCCATCAAGGTCGACAGCGTCAAGGGAAGCCAGATGCTCCAGCCGCTGTTCGAGTTCTCCGGCGCTTGTGCCGGGTGCGGCGAGACACCGTACGTGAAGCTGCTGACCCAGATGTTCGGCGACCGCACCCTGATCGCCAACGCCACCGGGTGCTCTTCGATCTACGGCGGCAACCTGCCCACCACGCCCTACGCCGTCGACCCGGCCGGACGCGGGCCGGCCTGGTCGAACTCCTTGTTCGAGGACAATGCCGAGTTCGGCTTGGGGATGCGGCTGGCCGTCGACCAGAAACGGGCACTCGCCGAGGAGCTGGTCCGGCGACTCGCAGGCCGGCTCGGCGACTTGCCGGCGCGGCTGCTGCATGCGGACCAGTCCGACGAGGCCGGGATCGCCGCCCAACGGGAACGCGTGGAGGAGCTGCGCACGGCACTGGCGGCCATCGACCTGCCCGCCGCCCGCCGGCTGGAAGCCCTGGCCGACGCACTCGTCGTCTCCTCCATCTGGATCGTCGGCGGTGATGGGTGGGCCTACGACATCGGCTTCGGCGGCCTCGACCACGTGCTGGCGTCGGGCCACGACGTCAACATCCTCGTGCTGGACACCGAGGTGTACTCGAACACCGGTGGCCAGGCGTCCAAGGCGACCCCGAGAGCGGCCGTCGCCAAGTTCGCCACCGGCGGCAAGACCACCGGCAAGAAGGACCTCGGCATGATCGCCATGGCCTACGGGAACGTCTACGTGGCGCACGTGTCGATGGGCGCCAACATGACCCAGGTCGTCAAGGCCTTCGCCGAGGCGGAGGCGCATCCTGGGCCCTCCCTGATCATCGCCTACAGCCCCTGCATCGCTCACGGGATCGACATGGCCGACATGGCCCTCCACCAGAAGGAGGCGGTCGAGTCCGGCTACTGGCCGCTGTATCGCTACGACCCGCATCTGGAAACCGCCGGCAAGACGGCCTTCCGGCTCGACAGCCGCCCCCCGACGATCCCGTTCTCGGAGTTCGCCCGCAAGGAAGGTCGTTTCGCGGTGCTGGCCCGCAGCAACCCCGATCAGGCAGACCGACTCATGGCCGAGGCCCAACGGGACATCGACGACCGCTGGCACCTGTACGAACAGATGGAGGACGTGGAGTGGACGGTGCATCCGGAGGAAGAGGAGGTGCGGTGATGGTGGACCTGACGACCCGGTATCTGGGCCTGGACCTGGCGGGACCCCTGGTCGCGTCGTCCTCGCCGCTCACCGGCTCGGTCGATTCGCTCCTCGCGCTCGAGGATGCCGGCGTGGCCGCCGTCGTCCTCCCCTCGCTCTTCGAGGAACAGGTCGAGCACGAGGCGATGGCCGTCCATCACGGCCTCGAATTCGGTGCCGGGGCGTTCGCCGAGGCGACGGGCGGGTATCTGCCCGACATGGACGAGTACAACACGGGGCCCCGCCTGTATCTCGACCTCGTGCAGCGGGCGAAGGAGGCGTTGTCGATCCCGGTGATCGCTTCCCTCAACGGCACGTCGCGGGGTGGCTGGACCCTGTATGGCCGCATCCTCGAGGACAGCGGCGTCGACGCACTGGAGCTCAACGCCTACCTGGTGGCGGCCGACCCCGACGTGTCGGGCGAGGCTGTCGAGCGCCAGTACCTCGAGCTGGTCGAGGGCATGCGTCGCTCGGTCGATCTGCCGCTGGCCGTCAAGATCGGGCCCTACTTCTCCTCGATGGCCAACATGGCCAAGCGCCTGGCCGACGCCGGCGCCGATGCGCTGGTGCTGTTCAACCGCTTCTATCAGCCCGACATCGATCTCGAACAGCTCGCCGTCGCCCCCAACCTGCGGCTCAGCCACTCCCCGGAGGGCCTGATCGTGCTGCGGTGGCTGGCGATCGTGCGTGACCACCTGTCGATCGATCTGGCCGCCACCACTGGCGTCCACGAAGCCGACGACGCCGTCAAGGCGATCCTGGCGGGGGCCGACGTGGTCATGATGGCCTCGGGCTTGTTGCGCAACGGGCCGTCGCAAGCAGCGACGGTGCTGGCGGGCCTCCGGTCGTGGTTCGAGGATGGCGGCTACACCTCGGTCGCCCAGGCGCGAGGCAGCCTGAGCCAGCGCAACACCCCGGACCCGGCCGCCTTCGAGCGAGCCAACTATCTCCAGACGCTCGCCAGCTACAGCTCGTGACGGCCTCGCGAGACTGGGCATGGCGCCCGCCGCACGCTGAGGACCCTGCTCGGTAGC
The DNA here is from genome assembly GCA_052032125.1 of Acidimicrobiia bacterium. Classification (GTDB taxonomy): domain Bacteria; phylum Actinomycetota; class Acidimicrobiia; order Spongiisociales; family Spongiisociaceae; genus JBPEXB01. Next base: position 9,843 of record JBPEXB010000068.1, on the reverse strand, counting down.
ATCCCGGCTCGCTCGAGTCCTGGAGGCGATGTGGCGTCTGCGGGGGCGGTGCTCGCCGGTGTGGTCCTGCTGGCGTACGCAGCCGACCAGTTCATCATCGGCGCGGCGCGGGTGGCCGAGGTCCGCCGGGTGTCGCCGCTCGTCATCGGGATCTTCATCGTCGGTTTCGGGACCAGCTCCCCGGAACTGCTCGTCTCGGCGCTCGCCTCGATTCGCGATCAGCCCGCCGTGGCGGTCGGGAACATCGTCGGGTCCAACATCGCCAACCTCACGCTCCTCCTGGGCATCGGGGCGCTGCTGGTACCGATCGGCGTGGACTCGAGGATCGTGCGGCGGGAGGCGGTCCTCGTCGTGGCCGCCACGATCGCCTTCGCCGTCGCCGTGCAAGGCGGCGGGGTGGGCGCGGTGGAGGGCGTCGTGCTGCTCGTGCTCATGGCGGGCTCGTTGCTGACCGTGGCTCGGCGCGATCCCGACGACCCTCTCGCCACCGACCTCCCCGCGGTGACGGCACCGGCCGGGACGCTGCGGACCGAGGTCGCGAGGACCGTGTTGGGATTGGTCGGCACCCTGGCCGGAGCGCAACTGCTGCTGGCTGGCGCCGTCGACCTGGCCGATCGGGCCGGCCTCAGCCGCGGGTTCGTCGGCGCCACGCTGGTCGCCGTCGGAACGTCGCTTCCCGAACTCGTGACCGTGATCCAATCGGCCCGCCGGGGCGCCACCGACCTGATCGTCGGCAACCTGCTCGGCTCCAACCTGTTCAACGCCCTGGCGGTGGGCGGCGTCGTCGGGCTGACCGCCGGATCGACGCTCGACGCGCCGGCCCTCACCGGGTTGGCGGCCATCGCCGCCGTGGTGGTGGCGATCGCAGCGTTGGTGGCCATGCGCACCGGTTTCACCGTCTCCCGCCGCGAAGGCCTGATCCTGATCGTTGCCTACGCGGGGTTCGTCGCCCTCTCGGCCTGATCGGGACCCGACCGGGACCTTCGGCCCTTGTCCTGAATCTCATAGTTCCCGACTCTTGAACTATGCGACTCACGTTGCAGGGCCGGACCGATCTGGCACTCCGCAGCCTTCGTTGGCTGGAGGGACGTACCGACACGGTTCGTGCGGCCGAGATGGCTGCGGCACTGCACTCCACACCCACCTATCTGCCTCAGGTGCTGAGGCCGCTGGTCAGAGCCGGATGGCTGGACAGCGAGCCCGGCCCGACCGGGGGCTATCGACTCGCAGGGGATCTGTCCACACGATCGATCCTCGAGCTGATCGAGGTGGTGGAGGGACCGATCGCCACCGAGGAATGCGTGCTGCGAGGAGGGCCGTGCCCCGGGCACGAGCGCTGCGCGCTCCATGAACCATGGCAGGAGGCTCGAGAAGCGCTCGTGGCGCGCCTCGCCTCGCTGCCGATCTCAGAAAGGTTGCAGGATGAGTGACGGCTTCTGGCACAAGGCATGGCAGTTCGCGCTGCTGTTCGCCGTGGTCGTGATGATGGGGGCCACGATGATCGTCCAAGCGGGCGATCTCTCGGCCGCCGATGTGCGGGGCATCGTCCACGAGGAGGGGTCGGTCGGCGATGGGTCCGGATGGTGGCCCGTCGACGAGTCGATCCGACCCGAACTGACCCCGGTCGCCCAATTGGCCCTGGCGCCGGACGGCGAGCAGCACGTGAGCTACGCGCCCGATGTCGCGCCGCCCATCGACCGCGCCGATCAGCGACTGTGGAAAGTGCACATCGAGTCGATCGAAGGTGTCTGCCCGCTCGACCCGGAAAACGGGATCGCCACGGAGATGTGGGGATTCCGGATCGCCGGCGACGAGGAGGTCACCTGTGGTTCGCCTGGTCCGGTGCTGCGGGGACGGGTCGGTGACGTCGTCGAGATCACCCTGACCAACCTCCCAGGCAACAGCCACCCCCACAACATCGACTTCCACGCCGTCACCGGCCAAGGCGGGGGCGCGGCCGATCTGACGGTGAATCCCGGCGAGACGGCGACCGTGCGTGTCCGCCTCCTCTATCCAGGCGCCTTCATGTATCACTGCGCGTTCGGGGACGTGCCATCGCACATCGCTCACGGCATGTACGGGCAGTTCATCGTCGACCCCGAGACGCCGCTCCCGGAGGTCGATCACGAGTGGGCGATCATGCAGAGCGAGTGGTACGTCGGCGAGGCGGACGACACCGGAGAGGCGCTCTACGACGCCGATGCCCTGTTCGATGAGGAACCACGTTTCGTGACCTTCAACGGCCGCACCGACGCGCTCGTAGGCGACAACACGCTTCGGATGGCCGTCGGAGAGCGGGCGCGGATCTTCTTCGTGAACGAGGGTCTCAACCTCGATTCGAACTTCCATCCGATCGGGTCCCATTGGGACCTCGTGTACCCCGAAGGCGCCACCCATGTGTCGAACAGGGCCATTCGCGGCTCGCAGTCCACGCTGGTCGTGGCCGGCGGCGGCACCGTCGTCGAGATCGACGGATTGGTGCCTTCGACGATCATCCTGGTCGACCACGCGCTGGTGAGGACCTTCTACAAGGGGGCGATCGGCACCATCGTCGTGGACGGGCCAGAGAATCCCGAGCTCTTCAGCGTCGTTGCGGCACCGGCAGGCGCCGGCGCAGAGGCAACGACCGCCACTACGGAGCCGGTCACGATCGGCGCCGAGGTGGCGATCCCGGCGGGCGCGTTCGACCCGGCCAACGCCGACGAAGCCTATGACCCGCTCGACCTGACGATCCCCGTCGGGACGACAGTCCGCTGGACGAACCTCGATCCGAACCAGGTCCACACGGTGACCAGCGGGCCCTCGGACGGCACCGTCGGCACCCCCGACGGCATCTTCGACTCGGGCTTCATGGCCGAAGGCGACACCTTCACGTACACCTTCACCGAGGAGGGGGTGTTCCCGTACTACTGCCTGCCCCACCCGTGGATGGTGGGGACGGTCACGGTCACCGGATGAGGGCAGTCGAGGCTGCGCTCCGAGCCTCGGCGGCCCCCTGAACGACGCCGCTCAGCTGCGGCCGGCGGTCTCGGCGAACGAGGCGATCCGGTCGTCGAGATCGCCGAACCGGCCGACGAATGCTCCGAGAAGCGCGTCGGTGGTGGGTACGCGGTCGGGAGTGCTCCGTGACAGCCGGCGATGCCACTCGACGAGTTCGACGATCGGCACGGGATCGTCGACGAGCAAGGCGGCGTCGAAGGTCCGGGCGAACACCTCGACGTCTTCGGGGATCGTGGCCGCCGGGCCGCCGGCGCCGTTGGCGAGCGACTCGGCCAGCGCACCCAGGTCGGCCCAGCGATCGGCCAGTCCGGGCGCATCCCGGACCATGACGGCTTCCTCAGCTGCCTCGACATCGGGGACCAGCGACTCGAGCTCCTCGGGGAGCCGCCGGGGGTCATCGACCCACACGTCGGCGCCGAGGGCGATGGCCCACAGGGGATCGCGTCCGAACCCACGCCCGCCGGCCACCACCGGCACCCCCGCCTCGTGCGCCTCAGCGATCATCCTTCGCGCCCCCGGCAGATGGCTCGTCATCGCGCAGGTGAGCACCAACGCCGTGGGCTGATGGTCTGCCAGGAACGCTCCCAGGGCGTCGGCCGGCAGCGATGAGCCGAGGTTGATCACCCGCAGGCCGTGATACATGAGGTGAGCCGAGAGGATCTTGGCCGGCAGCGAGTGGTTGTCACCCTCCGCCGTGGCGACCACCACGGTGTCGCCGTCGGTGGGTTGATCGAACGACCCGGCCAGCATCGCCACCAGCGTCTCGACGCCCGCCGAGACCGCGTGCTCATCGCCGATGCCGTAGTCGCCGTCCTGCCAGCGGTGGCCGACATCGGCCTGAATGGGAGCCAGCACGTCGTAGAGCACTTCCTCGAACGGCGTGCCCTGGTCGAGCAGGTCGAGCACCTGGTGGAAGGCAGTTCCGGCGTCACCGTCGAGGAGCACGGCGATCAGGCCGAGACGGACGGCCGGATAGGGATCCTCCGTGGGTGGGGTGTCCATGGCGGCCGAGGCTAGCCGTCAGCGGAGCCGTGCCTTGGCCGCCAGTGCCTTCCCCGACGCCCCTCGCGGCACGAGCCAGTCCCGATCGACCTGGTCCTCAGCGCCGAAGCGGTACTTGTACTCCTCGGGGCCTCGCAGGAAGTCGAACATCACCGCACCCTCTTGGCGGGCATGCAGGATCATCTCGTAGACGAGCGCCGAGCCGAGCGAGAGCTCCCACCACGACGGATCCCAGCCCGTCTGGAAGTAGCTGAAGGACCGCCCCCACCAGAACCCGTACAGCACCCCGACGATCTCCTCGTCACGTCGTGCCAGCATCATCCCGGGACCGCGGCCCTTGCCGGACTTCTCGACGAGGAGGCGATGGAAGGCGATGCGCTCCGGGGTGAAGGTCGATCCCCACCCCCGATCCTCGCTCCGCACCTCATGCATCTCCATCAGGCGCTCGAGCATGTGCGGGGTGATGTCGGGCCCCGCCACCGGCTCGAACTCGATGCCGCGCTCCCGGAGGATGCGGCTGTTGCGACGGAGGCGCTTCCGGTACTTGGTCGACCGCCCGATCGGCTCGTCGGCGGGCGGGATGGCCAGGCGAGGACAGAGCACCGAGTCGATCTCGACCGCTTCGTGAGGCAGGTAGGCGGCGCCCGGGGCAACGTTTCTGACGAGCAACGAGCCGTCGAGACCCCCCAGCCACGTCCGCAGGTCGTCTGCTCGGTGGTCGAGGCTCAGGAAGCCTGCATGGTCGGCGGCGCCCGGACCGCTCCCGGCGTTGGCCCAGTAGGCCACCGGCACCATCACCTTGCGATGGAGACGCTCCCGCATCTTGGCCACGGCTGCCAGGGCCTCCACGGAGCCATCCCCGGCACGCCACATCGCCACCGCGGTGGACGGCCGACCCGCCAGCGTGGCCCACCAGGAGGACACCCAGTCGGCGGACTGGAAGTACGAGGATCCCTCGATGCGTGCGGCCAGCTCGTTCCACGAGTTCGCCAGGTTCTCGAAGTCGTCCAGCGCGGCGATCTCGACGACCTCCGGCGTGGTCACGAGCCTCCCCGGAGAGTGTGGAACCACGGGTGGACGCCAGAGACGATGGCTGCGAAACGGTCGATGCTGGTCGTGGAATTGACCCTGACCCTGGACACGCGCATCGGATCGATGGGAGGCCAGGCCGCCAGGCGATGGTCGAACAGGAACCCGACGTCGTGCCCCCGACGGCGCACGGCCGCCGACACCCGCTCGTCGACGTTGCCGTTCGGATAGGCGAAGGCCCGCATCGGCCGGTCGAGGATCTGTTCGAGCCGATCGGCCGCTGCGTCGACCTCGTGGGCGATCTTCTCGTCGGAGCACTTGTCCAGCAGCGGATGGCTCCACGAGTGGTTCTCGACCGTCATTCCGCGGCGATCGAGCTCGAGCAGCTCGTCGGGCGTCAGCTGAGGCTGGGTGTGGGGCTCGCCCCCGGCCGACACCCGCAGATCGTCCAGCGTGGCGAGCCGGGCGGCGTCGGGGATGCGCTTCATCGTCGCCACCGCCGCCGCCGGATCCCGAACGTCGACGAGCGTGTCGCTGGCTCCCCCGCGACGGAAGAGCTCCTCCGCCTCGTACCACCAGAACGGATCGGACGAACCGACGAGGCCGGGAATGGCGAAGAGCACCGAGGGCATCGCCCGGGCTTCGAGCTCCGGGGCGGCGTCGGTCAGGACCGAGCGCTCACCGTCGTCGAACGTGACGAGCACCGCCCGGGGCGGCAGCGGGCTCCCGTTGAAGGACGCCAGCACGTCATCGAGCGACACGACCGTGTGATGCTCGGCGAGGTGATCGAGGTGGCGGGCGAAGCAGGCGCGGTCCTCGACGCCGTGATACGCCAGCACCGCCAGGTGGTCGCGGTGGGCGCGCCGCCCCATCAGCGGGAGTGGGCCCCGTCCCATCATCCGATCGCCGAGCGCTTTCACACCCTGTCTCATGCCCATCGCCTGCCGGCGCCGCTGATCACGTGGATCTCTTCCCCTGGCCGTCACCAGTTGTTTCGTCCACCCGAGGGCGGGACTCAACCGGTACCGCTCGCTCCTCCTGACCGTCACGATACCCCGGTGCGTGCGGCTGCTACGTTCGCGCCGAGGAGGAGGCCATGACCGAGGGTTCGAGGGCCGGCGCCGAGGAGTTGGATCGATTCCTGGCCGAGCATCCCGACACCGAGCACATCGACGGGATCTTCGTCGACGTCTGCGGCATCGTGCGGGGAAAGCGCTACCCCGTCGAGGACGCCGCCAAGCTCTATCGCTCGGGCATGCAGATCCCGCTCACGGTGCACCTTCTCGATGTCACCGGTGACAGCTGCGACCCCGGCGGCCGGGGCTTCAGCGACGGCGATCCGGACGGCACGGCCTTCCCGATGCCCGGCACGCTCGTTCCGGTTCCATGGTCCCCCCACCCAGCCGGCCAGGTGATGATGGGCATCGAGATGGAGGACGGGGTCCCGAGCCCCTTCGATCCGCGCAACGTCGCCGCCGGTGTCCTTGCCAGGTTCGCCGAGTTGGGACTGACCCCGGTGGTCGCATTCGAACTCGAGTTCTACCTCTTCGATCGGGCGCCGGGGCCCGACGGGGCGCCGGTGACGGCAACGTCGCCGAGGACCGGAGCTCGTGAGACCACGACCCAGGTCTACGGCATCTGGGAGCTCGACGCCTTTCGGGACGTGTTCCACGCCGTCGCCCGGGCCTGCGAGGTGCAGGGGGTGCCGGCCTCGGTGGCGAGCAAGGAGTTCGCGCCCGGGCAGTACGAGATCAACCTGCGGCACCAGTCCGACCCGCTGGTGGCGGCCGATCACGCCGCCTTGCTTCGCCACGCCGTGCGCAGCGTGGCGATCGACCACGGCCTGCGTGCGTCTTTCCTCGCCAAGCCGTTCGCGGATCAGGTCGGGAGCGGCATGCACCTGCACATCAGCGTGGTCGACGAGGACGGGAACAATGTCTTCGCCGACGAGTCAGAGCTCGGCAGTCCTCGCCTCGGTCACGCCGTGGCCGGGATGCAGGCCACCATGGCGGAGGCGATGGCGATCTTCTCGCCGCACGTCAACGCCTTCCGCCGCTACGGGCTCAACATGTTCACACCGCTCAACAGGAGCTGGGGCGCCAACAACCGCTCGTTGACCTATCGCATCCCGGCCGGGCTGCCGGACGCCCGCCGCATCGAGCATCGGATCGCCTCGGCCGACGCCAACCCGTATCTCGTCCTGGCGGCGGCGCTGGCCGGCGCTCACCACGGTCTGGTCAACGAGCTCGACCCCGGGCCCACCACATCGGGCAACGCAGGTGAGCGTCGGGACGACTCCATCCCCTTCACGATGCCGACCGCCCTCCAGCGGTTGGGAGAGGCGAAGGTGCTGCCGGACTATCTCTCACGGGAATACCTGGATCTGTACCGGGAGCTCAAGCAGGGTGAGCTGGACGTCTTCAACGAGCGGATCTCGCCGCTCGAGTACGAGTGGTACCTCTGACCCTCAGCGGGTGATCGCCTTCCAGCACGACGCCGCCAGGAGCTCGACCTCGGCATCGCCCAACGCCTCGCCGGCGGCCACGACCCGCACGATCGGGCCCAGCGAGAGGTCGTAGAGAACCGCCACCGGCAGATCCACGAGCGCCTCGCGGAACGACGCCGAGAACGCCGACAGCATCTCGTGGTCGTCCATCGCCGCGGCATGGGCCGAGGCGGCCAGCGGCGATGCGTCGATCTGCACGAGGAAGCGGGCGATCATCGGATCGGCGACGAGCACCCGGCGGATGCCGTGCCAGACCAGCCGAAACTGTTCGTCCGGCGGCCGGGCCGGGTCCAGCGCCTCCAGCGCCGCCTCGGCCACGCCTGCCTTGACCTCGGTGTAGGCGGCGATCACCAGGTCCTCCTTCGAGCGATAGTGCACATAGGCGGTGCCGGTGGCGACGCCCGCCCGTTGTGCGATCGCCGCCATGGAGGCGCCGTGAAGGCCACGCTCGGCGACCAGCTCCACCACGGCTCGCCGAACTTGGGCGGGCCGATCGACCGGGGCGGTGGTCGTCACGAGGCGTCAGCGACCATCGCCGCGACATCGAGGGTGATGCCGGTCTCCCGCTCGGAGAGGTCCCACAGCGTGGTCAGGTCGTCGGGATCTCGAAGGTTGGCGCCCACTCCCCCGACGACCGGCACACCGGCCGTGACCCACTTGGGCCGGTAGAGCGTCCCTCCCTCGGCCCCCGGATCGGTGCCCGCCCGCAGCTGCGGGAGTGCTCCCCGAGCCGGTGATTGCCCGAACCAGCCGACCGCCACGTGGAAGAACCGCTGGCTGGCGCCGCCTTCCGAGTTGCGATGGCTGGCCGCCTGCAGGTCGGTGTTGGAGAAGCCCGGATCGGCTGCGTAGGCGGTGGCGCGGGCGCCGGCGGCGGCGAGCCTGGCATTGAGCTCCAACGCGAAGTGGAGGTTGGCCCGCTTCGAGTATCCGTAGGCCACCCACGGTGAATAGGTCCCGCGGTTGTGGGGGTTGGTGAGGTCGTAGTCACCGGCGGAGAAGCGCGCCGTCGACGTGGTGTTCACGACCCGACCCTGCTCAGCTCGGAGGATGGCCGGCAGGAGCAGGGCGGTGAGTGCGAAGTGGCCGAGGTGGTTGGTGCCGAATTGCATCTCGAAGCCGTCCTCGGTCTGCCACTCGGGTGTGGCCATGACGCCTGCGTTGTTGTACAGCACGTCGATGGTCGGATGATCCGCCAGCACTCCCGCTGCGAACTCGCGCACCGAAGCGAGGCTCGACAGATCGAGCTTGCGCACCTCCAGCGAGGCGTCCGCCACCTCGGACCGGATGTCCGCCTCGGCGGCCGCCGCCTTGTCGAGGTTGCGGGCAGCGATGATGACGTGGGCGCCCGCCCGTGCCATCTCCCGGGCGGTCTCGAGGCCGAGGCCTCCGTTGCCTCCGGTGACGATCGCCACCTTGCCGGTCTGATCAGGGATGTTCTCGGCCGTCCACGCCACGTTCGCCTCCAGCTTTCGGTGGTGTTCCATGATGAGTGGATCAGCCTGAATGAACGTTCAGTCAGTGTCAAATCGACCGGAGAGGGAGGTCCTCCACGGCTCGGCGACCGGCGTAGAGTCGCGCCGACAGGGAGGTAGGTGGATGGATCGCGAAGAGATCGACGCGCTCGTGTCGGCGATCGAGGCCGACTTCGCGGCCGACCCTCATGCCTCGCTGCGAGGGCGCGGGTTCTGGAAGGCCGTCGACGCGGTGAAGCGAGATCCCGATCTGGTGGACCGGTTCGCCGAGCGGATGGCGGCCCTCGATCGGGCGGGCTTCGAGCGATGGGCGCTGCTGACCGTCCCCGGCGGCATCGGGACCATGGTCGCCCTCATCGTCACCACGCTCGGCCTGACGATGGTCGGGCTCGCCTACTCGGCCGAGGAGCCGTGGAACGGCGTGCTGCTCCTCGCCGGCATGTTCATCGTGTTCCTGGCGACCCACGGCCTCGGTCACCTGGCCGTGGGCCGTGTCTTCGGAATCCGGTTCACCCACTGGTACGTCGGCACGATCGGCCGCCCGCAGCCAGGGGTGAAGACCGACTACGCGTCGTACCTGCGGGCGACGCCCAAGCAGCGGGCCTGGATGCACGCCGCAGGCGCAGTCGTCTCCAAGCTCGTGCCGTTCTTGCTGATCCCGGCGGCGCTCATCGCCGGCGTGCCGTGGTGGGCGACCACCCTGCTGGTGCTGTTCGCCATCACCGGCATCGTCACCGACTACCTGCTGTCGGTCACCAAGTCCGACTGGAAGAAGTATCTACGGGAGATGGAGTTCGAGCGGACCCCCACCGAGCGTTAGCGAGTAGGCGT
>JBPEXB010000067.1:0-5758 GCA_052032125.1 Acidimicrobiia bacterium | reverse complement strand
AAGCACCGCCCACCAGCCCACCTGGGCGAGTAGGACCGCGATGCCCGCCCCCAGCGCAGCCCCGAAGGTCCCTGCGCCGTTGTCGGTCCTCAAGAGCAGCCGGGGGATGAGACCGACGCCGACGTCATCCCACCCCGAGTACGACGCCACGTCCTCGCCCGCGACGGCGCCTGCACCGCCGACGCCTGCACCACCCACTACCGCCTCCAAGTCCACCACATCCTCCCCCGCTCCCAAGGCGGAGGACACGAACCCGACAACCTCACCACCCTCTGCTGGTACCACCACCACGTGGTCGTCCACGGCATGGGCTACCAGATCGACCCGCACTCCCCCACCCACCGCCGACGCTTCACCCCACCCGGCACCGACCCACCCCAGATCGAATATGTCCGCCCCGGCCGCGTCCGCCCCAACCACCCGACAACCAAGCCCCCACGCCACCCCGACCCACCGTCGGGCCACACCCGCGTGCCCCATCTGGGGCGTGATCCCGCGCCCGGGTCCGGCCGCTTCTGAACGTCGCGCCGACCCGGCGACCGACGTCACGCGCACCCGCAGGCCCTCTCTCTCTAGATTGACCCGATGACGAAGAGGGTGGTGCTTGCCGACGACACGTTCATCGTGCGCGAAGGTGTGCGGCTCGTTCTCGAGCAAGCAGGCTACGACGTCGTGGCCGTCGCCGAGAACGCCGACGACCTGCTCGAAGCAGTCGAGAGTCATGAACCTGATGTGGTCGTGACCGACATCCGAATGCCGCCTTCGCTCACCGATGAAGGCATTCGAGCCGCCCGCCGAATTCGGGAGACCCGGCCCACCGTAGGGGTGGTGGTGCTCAGCCAGTATGTCGAGCCCGACTACGCCCTCACGCTGCTCGAGGCCGGCTCGGACGGCCTCGCTTACCTGCTGAAGGAGCGAGTGGGTGATGCCGGTGTGCTCTCGGAGGCCATCGAGCGCGTGGCAGCGGGGGGCTCGGTGATCGACCCGAAGGTGGTCGATTCCCTGGTCGAGGGCCGGATGAAGCGCCAGGCATCGAAGGTCGACCGACTCACCGCCCGGGAGACCGAGGTGATGGCGGAGCTGGCGGCCGGCAAATCGAACGCCGCCATCGCCGACGCGCTCTACCTGTCGGAACGTGCCGTCGAGAAGCACATCAACTCGATCTTCACCAAGCTCGACCTCCTGCCGCAGAAGGAGACCAACCGCCGGGTACGGGCCGTGCTCCTCTACTTGGCCGAGACCGGCGAGTGAGGGTGTGGAAAACCACACCGGCAGAGGCATGCCTTCCCGCTGTTGAGGACCACCTGGATGTCCGAAGATGTGAGGGTGGACGTCACGACCAGCACGGTGGGCGTCCTGATCGTGGACGATCAGGAACCCTTTCGAAGGGCGGCTCGTCGCGTCGTGGAGCTGACCGCCGGCTTCGAAGTGGTCGGTGAAGCGGCCGACGGTGAGGAAGGAGTGTCGATCGCGGCGGCGCTCTCGCCGGGGCTGATCCTGATGGACGTCAAGATGCCTGGCATCGACGGCCTGGAGGCAACCCGTCGGATCGTCGCTCACGACCGCACCGCCAAGGTCGTGGTGCTGTCGACCTACGGCCCTGACGAGTACGAGGGGCCGGCTCTGCAGGCCGGTGCCGTCGCCTTCCTACCGAAGGCGGAATTCGGGCCCGGCTCGCTACGGTCCGTGTGGTCGGCCGCCTCGTGACCTCATCAAGGCCGTGCCGGCGACCAGGCCGGGAATGATCTGCCGTCTCCGTCCGAGCGCCTAGCTGCTGAGCGTCGAGCTCGAGCGTGCGCTGCTCGTCCGCCGCAATGCTCGTCGTATCAGCCTCGATGGCCTGGGCGAACGCTTCGACGGGCCGTTCCAATCGGGTTGCGTGCCGAGCCACGACGAGCGATCGGTGTCATGCGGGGACCCGGGCGTTCACGGGGATGTCGCCGGAGATCGTGGTGGGTTGGCCAGGTTGGGTGGTGACAGTGAGAGTCCCGCCCAACGCGTCCAGGCGGTCGGCCATGTTGTCCAAGCCGGCTCCCCGTACAACGGTTTCTGGGTCGAACCCCGGACCGTCGTCGGAGACCTCGAAGGACAGGATCGCATCGTCGCCCGACAGAGAGAGCATGATCGGTCCTTCGCCGTGTTTGGCAGCGTTGGTGATTGCCTCGGAGATACAGAAATAGACGGCCGCCTCGATCGGAAGGTCGTATCGATGGGGGACCTCGAGATCGAGATCCACAGCAACCGGTGTGTGGCTCGCGATGGCGCGGACGGCCGCGGGCAGGCCGTCGGACTGCAGCACCGGCGGGTAGATGCCCTGGGCCAGGCCGCGGATCTGCTCGAGGGCGTCGTAGGCGTCGGTCACCACCTGTTGGACCAGATCTGCGGCAGTCTCACTTCCCTCCCGGGCGGCGAGTCGGGCGGCGGCCGCCAGTCGCTCGGCGAGATCGACGACCCGCTGGTGTGGTCCCTCGATGAGCTGCTGCTCCAGGCGGCGTCGCTCCACGTCCTGGGCGTCCAAGAGCCGGCGTCGTGAGTCGGCCAGTTGCCGTGCCTTGTCCTCGAGTTGAGCGTCGAGCCGGCGCCGGGCCAGGAACAGGGCTGTTGATCCTGCCAGGTCCTCGACGAGACGCAGCTCGGTCGTGTTGAGCAGGTCGCCGCGACGTTTCTCCACCGACAGCGCGCCAAGCACCTCGCCGCGGTTCGTGATGGTGACGACAGTGCCGGGAACCTCCTCCAGTCCAGCAACCGGGTCCAGGGGTCGGTCGGGTGCCGGCTCAACGGCGGCAGCCCGGAATCGAGCGTTGTCGGCGACCCAGACAACGGCCCGCTCGGCGCCGGTGCCCTCGGCGAGGCGGATCGCCATGCGATCGAGGAGACCTTCCTCGGTTTCGGTATCGGCCCACCGTCCAGTCAGGTCGGACAGCACCTCATAGGGAGTGGCCCGTTGCCCGTACACGAGACGGTTCACCCATCGCTGCAATCGATGCCGGACGGGCTCGAACACGACCGCGACCAGGGCGATCGCTGCCACCGACAGCCCGACGCTCGAGCCCTCGAACAGCGAACCAATCCCCACCACCACCCCGGCGTACACCACGGTGATGAACCCAGCCAACCCAACAAACACCAACGAACGAGAAATCACGATGTCCACGTCGTACAAGCGGTGTTTGGTGATCGCGACACCGATCGACAACGGGATATTGGCCAACAGCAGAGCGTTGAGCACGCCTCCGACGTCGCCGAGCGCTTGGACCACCCCGAAGAGGAAGATCCCGATGACGACGTAGAGCCCAACGGCCCATGTCACCCAGCGGTACTGCAGCCGCTCCTCCCCGGTGGCCCTCCGGTATCGCCGCGCCAGGCGTACGACCGCGGCGAAGGCGATGGCCATCAACAGCATCATGAGAAAGCCGATCGGCGGTGCCATCGTGGTTCCTTCGCCTGGAGCAAGCAGCTCTTCGTACGGCGCTCGCTGCCACGGCGCCAAGAGACTGGCACCCTGAACCGACAGCACGAGCATGCTCACCGCGGCCACCCACGCCGCCCACCGCCATCCACGCGATGGTGCTCGCCCATCCGGGAAGAGAATCAGGAACAGCGTGGCGAGCAGGAACACGGATGGGATCCAAGCCCACAGCGAGACATTGACTCCGAGGGCGCTGACGAGGTCGTAGTCAGCTGGTGAACCCGGGATGTTGCCGTCTTCGACGGCGGAGACCTCGAGACCCATCCGGGCGGCCGCCAGGTGACTCCCGAAGGACGACGCGGCCCCGAAGAATCCGGCACCCGCAAACGCCCAGACCGCGCCGTTCGAAGGCTGCGCACGCATGGCCAGAATGGCAGCAACGAGAAACGCGGGGACGACGATCGCAACGAAGGTGACGGCATTGCCGTCGCCCGCGCGGATTCCGAACACGATGGCACCGATGGCGAGCACGACGGCGACGCCTACGACGGCGTAGCCGGCCCGACGCTTCGCGGTCTCCGTCCAACGCCTCACGAGGACGCCTCCTCGAGGGCGACGACCGGGACCGTTCCGGTGATGGTGGTGCCCTGACCGGGGGCTGCGGTGAGCGTGAGAGCGCCACCGGAGGCATCAAGCCGATCCTCGATGTTCGTGAGGCCGTCGCCATTCGCAAGAGCCACCGGGTCGAAGCCGTACCCGTCGTCGTGCACCGTGAACGCCACGGTTCCGTTGGCTTGGCGTAACGCCACTGTTGCGCGAGAGGCAGCGGCGTACCTGGCGACGTTGTCCAATGCCTCGATGACGCAGAAGTAGATCGTCGACTCGACCTGGCGGCTGTAGCGACGGAGGCCGTCCGAGTCGACGGTGACCGGGATCGGCGCTTGGCGGGCGTGGGCGCTGATGGCGGAGCTGAGCCCCTCGGCTTCGAGCAACGGCGGGTAGACACCCCGCGCGAAGTCCCGCATCGCTTCGATGGTCTCGTCTGCTTCTCCGCTCAGCTCTCCCAGCAGCGCCGCCGTCTGTTGGGCACCGTCCTCTTCTGCGATGGTTCTCGACAGTCCCAAGTTCACCTTCAGTGCGACGAGTTGCTGCTGGGCCCCGTCGTGCAGGTCGCGTTCCAGGCGACGGCGAGTCTCGTCTTGAACGGCGACCAGACGCCGCCGAGACTCCCGCAGTTCCTCGACCCGAGCCTCCAACCGCTCCGTCAACAACTGGTTGCGCAGGGCAAGGCCCATCCCAGAGGCGACCTGCTCGGCCAGGCGATGATCGTCTTCTTGGAGCTGCTGACCTGGCGGCAGATACAGGTCGAGTGAACCGAGCGCGGCACCGGAGTCCTCGATGGGGAGGCTCACCGCGTCCGTCGCCGCCCCGGAGTGCGCCTCCGGCCACGCCGCGGCTTCGATCTCTGCGCCGTCGACGCGGATCGAGATCACCACCCGCTCGGCTCGGGTCCCCTCGGCCAGCGATCTGGCCGCCTCGTCGAACGAGACATCACTCGTGGCGGCTACTCGATGCGAGAACTCGGACAACACCTCATACGGCGTCGCCTTGCGTCCGAACACCAACCGATTCGCCACCCGCTCCAGACGTCGCCGGACAGGCTGGAATGCGACCGCCACCAAGGCTGTCGCCGCCACCGACAACAGCGCATTCGGCTCGTCACGAGACCCCACCAGCGAGCCGACGACGATCACCACGCCCACGTACACCACCCCGATGAACAACGCCAGCGACCCATACACGAACGTGCGTGAGATGACGAGGTCGACGTCGAGCAAGCGATGACGAACGATGGCGATCCCGTATCCGGCCGTCAGGGCCAGCAACCCGGCCAAGAACAGCCATTCGAACCCAGTGGCGATGCCGGCGAGCGTGGTCGGGACCATCACGGTTGAGCCCCACAGGATCCACTTGATTCTCGCTCGCGTCTCCGGCCCACTCTGTCGGAACCGCATCAGGAGGCCGGCGAGGCACGCCGGAGGCCCCAGCGCGACGACCGGCACCGTCAAGCCGAAGAGGGGATTGTCCTCGGGAGCCACCGATTGCTGTGGAAGCCAGGACACGACTTGGCTCACGCTCAAGAAGACGATGCCGATTGCCAGCGGGGTGGCGATGAGGCGCCATCTCCGGGACGGAAGTCTGCCATCGGGAAACAGCAGCAGCCCAAAGGTGAGAAGACCGAAGAATCCCAACGCGGTGACGGCATAGGACCATCCGGTCGTCAATGCGACGAGCGGGGGCAACTCTGCAGGTACCAACGACGTCTGAAGTGGCAGCCCGAGGCCCGGC
>JBPEXB010000066.1:0-2540 GCA_052032125.1 Acidimicrobiia bacterium | reverse complement strand
CGAAGCGGTGGGAGTTCGATCCGCACGACGTCGACGTCCATCAACGGTGGGACGACTACCACGCCGTCTACGAGCGCCTGATCTCGACCACGTCGACGAACCGCTCACCCTGGTACGTCGTGCCCGCAGACGACCCCGACGTCCGGAACGCGATCGTGGCGCAGGTGATCAGAGAGACGCTCGAGGCGATGGATCCGCAGTTCCCGGACGTCGACGACGACCTCGACCGCTATCGGGAGGTCCTCGTGTCGACGGCCGAGGAAGCCGAGTGACCGCTGCTCGCCGTCAGCGACCTCGGGCGTCGGAGTTCGGATCACTGAGCGAGCTGCCGGCGGACGGTCGGTTGTCGGCATCGACGGACTCGCCGCTGAGCTCGGGAGCGCGGCCACCGAAGTAGACGGCACCCGCGGTCGCGCCGCCGGCGAGGCCGATGCAGACCACGACGATCAGCCGGACGCCGATCGACTCGGACATCACGGGCAGGAGGGCCAGCGGCGCCATCACGAGCCCGCCGATCAGTGCACCGAGCAGCCCGCCGCCGACCATGCCCTTCGCCATCGGACCGGTCATCGCAGGGACGCCGGGTGCGCCGGCGATCTCTGCCGCCTCACGATGCTGCTCGTCGCGGAGTGTGGCGGGGTCGCCCGTCGGGGCGTCGCTGTCCGCGTATCGGCGTGGGTGGTCGGGAGTCAGTCGCTCGTCGAGCTGACGCTCCATCTGGTCGATGCGATCGTTGCGGGCCATGCGTCCTCCTCGGTGGATGCGGTCACTGGCCCGCTACCCGATCCGTCCGCCGAGCAGAAGGTGAGACTCCCTCTCGGACCTTCCCGCACGGGTGGATGGGGAACGACGACACCGAAGGGTCGACACCGCCGCTCCCCGCTGGACTCAGACCCGACGCGCTCGCTACGACGAGACCGCCGTGCTGCCGACGCCGTCTGTGTGACGGATCACTTGAAGTAGCCGCTGACCCCACCGGAACCGGTGAAGACCGGGAGTCCGTTCTCGCCGTACTCGGTGAACTCGAAGGTGCAGTCCACGATCTCGGCCCAGGCGGGCGCGCCCTTCGAGTCCGTGAACTCGTCGGTGAACGGTTCGCCGGGGTTGCCCTCGTCGTCGTACTCGACACCCGTGAAGTTCTCGAACGCGGTCGGGAAGAACTTCGTCTTCGTGCCCTGGACGAACACCGGGGCCCACCCGCCGCCGTTGCCCGCCATGGCGTACGTCGTGCCGTTGCAGGTCACGTCCACCATGAACTTGTCGGGCAACGCGCCCGACACTCCGCTCGCACTCACGAACACCCCGCCTGCCACGACCAGCCCAGCCAGTGCATGCCGCCTCTTCATCGGATCCCTCCCGGATCGCGGTCGGGATCCCGTCGATCCCGACTCGTGGCTCCAGTCGGCGCACGGATCAATTGGCGGGACCAGGGACAATTGTCCCTCGAGTTCTCATTCGGGCGGTCGTCGGTCACAGGCGAGGCGTTGTCGACCCCGGTTCGTGTTCCTTCCTGGACGCTCCGACGTCGGACGAGGGTCAGCCTCGGTAGGGGCGCAGCCCGTCGGCGGGGATGGTGCCGAGGCGGCCGGCGTTGAAGTCGTCGACGGCCTGTTGCAGTTCGGCGCGGGTGTTCATCACGAAGGGCCCGTACTGCGCGACGGGCTCGCCGATCGGTCGGCCGCCCAGCAGGTACACCTCGAGCGGTGCGCCGTCGTCTCCGCCGTTGCCGCTGATGGTGATCGCGTCACCGACACCGAAGACCGCCAGCTGGCCCTCATCGATCGGTGTGCGGTCGAGGCCGACCGAACCGGTGCCCGAGAGCACGTAGGCGAGCGCGTTGTACTCGGCGTTCCAGGGAAGGTGGAGTTGCGAGTCGGGGCTCACCGTGGCGTGCACCACCGTGATGGGGGTGTGGGTGGATCCGGGTCCCTGGCGTTCGCCGAGGTCGCCGGCGATGAGGCGGAGCAGCGTGCCGCCGTCCTCGGAGGCCAGCAGTTCGACCTGGTCCGGCTCGAGGTTCTGGTAGCGGGGTTCGCTCATCTTCTGGGCCGAAGGCAGGTTCACCCACAGCTGGAGACCGTGGAACAGGCCACCGCTGACGACGAGCTGCTCCGGGGGCGTCTCGATGTGCAGGACACCCGACCCAGCGGTCATCCACTGCGTGGCGCCGTTCGTGATGCTGCCGCCGCCACCGTGGGAGTCCTGGTGCAGGAACTCGCCGTCGATGATGTAGGTGACGGTCTCGAAGCCCCGGTGCGGGTGCCAGTCGGTGCCACGGGGCTCGCCGGGCGCGTAGTCGACCTCGCCCATCTGGTCCATGTGCACGAACGGGTCGAGCACCTCGCGGGGTACGCCGGCGAACGCCCGACGCACCGGGAAACCTTCGCCCTCGTATCCCTTGGGCGCGGTGGAGATCGAGCGCACGGGGCGCTCCGCCGCTTCGGCGGAGGGGGCCGGCACGGTGGGGAGGGTGGCGGTGGGGGCGGTGACAGCGGGCATCGGAGCCTTCTCTCTGATGGTTGCGTGTGCAACTATCTATA
>JBPEXB010000656.1:0-2621 GCA_052032125.1 Acidimicrobiia bacterium | reverse complement strand
TTCCTGCTCGCCTCGCCATCGGGTCCGCTCGGCGCGGCACTGGTCGGGGCCTCGGTCGGTGACGACGTCAGCTACGAGGCTCCCGGCGGCACGTTCACGGTCAAGATCGTGGCCATCCGGCCGTTCGAAGGCTGACGAACACCGACGCTGCTGGGGCCCCGCCACACACTGAGTACTGTCTCATCGAGCGTGTCCACGCGCGAGAGAGGAGGCTCCATGTCGGAGGTACGGCTGACGTCGTTCTCCCACGGCGCCGGTTGAGCCTGCAAGCTCTCGTCTGATGAGCTGGCGCAGGTCCTGCAGCCGTTGTCCAACCACACCGCCTCCTTCCACCACGACCTCTTGGTGGGAGTCAGCACCTCCGATGACGCGGGGGTGTACCGCATCGCGCCCGATCGGGCGCTCGTGCAGACCGTCGACTTCTTCACGCCCATCGTCGACGAGCCGTACGACTGGGGTCGGATCGCGGCGGCCAACGCCCTGTCCGACGTGTACGCGATGGGCGGCCACCCGATCACGGCGCTGCAGTTGGTGGGCTGGCCCCGCGAGACCCTGTCGTTCGAGCTGCTCGGTGAGGTGCTCGAAGGTGGAGCCGACGTCATGGCGAAGGCTGGGACGACGATCGTCGGCGGCCATTCGATCGACGATGCCGAGCCGAAGTACGGCTTCGCGGTGACCGGGCTCGTCGACCCTGAGCAGATCACCACGAACGCCGGCGCCCAGCCTGGCGACGTGCTCGTGCTGACCAAGCCGCTCGGCATGGGCGTCGCAGCGACCGCCGTCAAGCGCCAGGTCGCCGATCCGGCGTTGCGGGATGCGGCCGTCGAGGTGATGGCGACGCTCAACGGCCCGGCGGCCGCCGTCATGGTGGAGGCGGGCGTTCGATGTGCCACTGACGTGACCGGTTATGGGCTCCTGGGCCACCTGCGCGAGATCCTCGAGGCCTCCAGGGTCTCGGCCCGGGTTCACTACGACGCGGTGCCGGTGCTCGACGGCATCGAGCAGCTGGTGGCCGAAGGCGTCTACCCCGGCGGGAGCGGACGGAACCTCGCTTCGGTCAGGCCGATCGTGCGGACGGAGCGAACAGAGGTGGAAGTCTCTGTGCTGGCCGACGCACAGACCAGCGGTGGGCTGCTGATGGCAGTACCCGTCGACATCGTCGACGAGTTGTTGCTGGGCCTCTCGACACAGTCGGTGGTGGCGGCGTCGATCGGCGAGGTGACGGAGATGGTCGACGCTCCCGAGATCGAGGTCCTGTGAGCGAGACGAGGGGTCGGCTGGAGAAGATCGCCTCGGCCCTCTCCATCGGTGGGATCGAGCGTCACATCTTCCTGTGCGCCGAGCAGAAGAACCCCCGCTGCGCGCCCTTCGACGAGACGAGCGAGGCGTGGCGAGACCTGAAGTCCCTCACGAAGTCGCATGCGCTCTCGAGCGCCCCGCCTGGGTGGAGAGGCGATCTCACCGTTCAGCCGGGTGACACACCGCCCGGTGATGGGCGGGTGCTGCGGACCAAGGTGGACTGCCTACGGGTCTGCGAACAGGGACCGATCGCCGTGGTCTATCCGGACGGAGTCTGGTACCACAGCGTGGCGGGCGAGGTGCTCGAACGCATCGTCGAGGAGCACCTCGTGGGTGGTCGCGTGGTCGAGGACTACGTGTTCGCCCGGGACGCTCTCGGCGGCTGATCGGTACCGTCAGTGTCGACCCATCCACCGACTGGGGTCTGCGACTCCGGAGGAGGTCGAGCATGTCGGACGAGGTGTACACGCTGGGCGCCTGGACGGTGAAACCCGGCAAGCAGGATGAGTTCGTGGAGGCGTGGTTGGCCGTGGGTCGGCACTTCGCACGCCTCGACCATCCGCCGGGTCCTGGAACCCTGCTGCAGAGCGTCGACGAGCCGACCCGGTTCTATTCCTTCGGGCCGTGGGGCAGCCTCGCAGACGTGCAGGCCATGCGGGAGCATCCGGACACGCCGGCCGAGCTCGGCGCGGCGATGGCGCTGTGTGACGAGGCACACCCGGGCACCTACCGGGTCGTGGCGACAGCCTGACGGCGAGATGTCCCGGCCCGCTGGGCCGGCGTCAGTCGGACAGGGCGTGGTTGGTGTTCGCCAGCCGGGCCGCCATGGCATCCATGATCCCCTCGGTGATCGAGGGGTGCTCGGTGGTCAGTCCTTTGAGGTCCCAGCGGGTGATCTGGAGGGTCCGCGTGTCCTTCGTCGCCTTCACATCCGCGGTGCGAGGCGTTTTCGAGACGAGAGCCGTCTCACCCACGTGCTGACCGGGGCCGAACGTGGCCAGCGTCTTGCCCTCGGAGCTGACCTCGACCTCGCCGTCGAGGACGATCCACATGCCCAGCGCCGACTCGTCGCCCTCGGAGATGAGCGTCGATCCTGCCTCGAACTCCCGCTCCCGTGCGATCTGCGCCACCTTGGCGAGATCCTCGTCGGACAGCGTGCTGAACAGCGCCGACTTCCTCAGGATCTCAACGGTGTCTGACATGGGTGTTCCTCCCGCGTGTGGGCCGCTGCAACCCTAGTGAGCGGCGTCCTCTCACGGTGTGCCCGCAATCGCAACGATTTCTTCGTCGGTGGTCACGATGACGGCGTTCTCGATGACGAT
>JBPEXB010000655.1:0-7650 GCA_052032125.1 Acidimicrobiia bacterium | reverse complement strand
CGGGGCATGAAGTGCTCGGCGGTCCGCGACGGCGCCGAGTACGTCATCAACGGGACGAAGCACTTCATCAGCCACGCCGACATGGCCGACTACGTGATCCTCTTCGTCGCCACCGGCGAGGAAGAGACGCCTCGGGGGCCGAAGAAGCTCATCACCGCGCTCCTCGTGGACATGGGGACGCCCGGTTTCGAACTGGCGCCGGGCTACCACGCCGTCTCCAACAAGGGGTATCACAACTTCATCCTCAACTTCGACGACTGCCGGGTCCCGGCCGCCAACCTGCTCGGCGAGGAGCACCGAGGCTTCGATGTCGCCAACGAGTGGCTCGGTGCCACCCGCCTCCAGGTGGCCGCCATCTGCCTCGGACGAGCCCGCCGGGCGATCCAGCTCGCCACCGAGTGGGCGGCCACCCGGACTCAGTTCGGGCAGAAGATCGGCAAGTTCCAGGGCGTGTCGTTCAAGCTCGCCGACATGCAGACGCAGTACGAAGCGGCCGAGTTGTTGACACTGCGGGCGGCCTGGAACGACGCCCAGGGGACGATGACGGATTCCGATGCGGCGATGGCCAAGGTGTTCGCCACCGAGATGTGCCAGTTCGTCACCGACGAGGCCATTCAGATCTTCGGTGGCATGGGCCTCATGGACGAGCTGCCGTTGGAGCGCCTGTGGCGCGACACCCGGGTCGACCGCATCTGGGACGGCACCTCGGAGATCCAACGCCACATCATCTCCCGCGCCATGCTCCGGCCACTAGGAGGCTGACGTGACCACCTTCCGCGAGCTCCATCACCGGGGAGAGGCGTTCGTGATGCCGAACCCATGGGACGTGGGCAGCGCTCGGATCCTCACCTCTCTGGGGTTCGAGGCGCTGGCGACGACCAGCGCCGGGTTCGCCCACTCGATCGGCAAGGCCGACGCCGTGCGGGCGGTCAGCCGCGATGAGGTCATGGCGCACGCCCGCGAGCTGTGCGAGGCGACGCATCTCCCGGTCAACGGCGACCTCGAACGCGGCTACGGCGACGAACCGGAAGACGTCGCCGAGACGATCCGTCTGGCGGCCGCAGCAGGTCTGGCAGGGGGATCGATCGAGGATGCCACCGGCGACCTGCGGAAGCCCATCTACGACCACCAGCTGGCACTGGCCAGGGTCGAGGCGGCCGTCGAGGCCGCCCGGTCGGTCGACGGTGACTTCGTCCTCACCGCCCGGGCGGAGAACCACCTGTACGGCCTGGACGACTTCGACGACACCGTGCACCGCCTGCAGTCGTTCGAGGCCGCCGGCGCCGACGTGCTCTACGCACCCGGCCTGCCCGATCTCGAGACCATCCGCTCGCTGTGCAGCGCGGTCGGGCGCCCGGTCAACGTGCTGGCCAGTCCCACCTCCACGGTCGAGGACCTCAGCGCCGCCGGCGTCGCCCGGATCAGCCTCGGGTCGGCGCTCAGCCGAGCTGCCTACGGAGCCCTGCTGTCGGCGTCCCGCGAGATCCTCGACAACGGGACCTTCACCGGCCTGCGCGACGCCGCGCCCTTCGCCGACCTGAACCGGCTCTTCTACCGCCGCTCATGACGAGATCCCTCTCGAGGCTGCTCGACCCGCGATCGATCGCCGTCATCGGAGGGACGCCGGCCGCCCGAGCCGTCCAGCAGTCCCTGCGACTGGGCTTCGACGGATCGATCTGGCCGGTCCATCCGATCCGCTCCGACGTGGAAGGGCTCGAGGTGTTTCGACGTCTCGACGACCTGCCGGCGGCACCCGACGCCGCCTTCGTCGCGGTCAACCGCACCGCCACCCTCGACGTCGTCCATCAGCTCGCCGCCATGGGTGCGGGAGGTGCCGTGCTCTACGCCTCCGGATTCGCCGAGGTGGGCGAGGAGGGAGCGGCCCTGCAAGCGCGCCTGGTCGACGGCGTCGACATGCCCCTCATCGGCCCCAACTGCTACGGCACCATCAACGCCCTGTCCGGCGCTGCGCTCTGGCCCGACGTGCACGGCTGCCGCCGCGTCGAACGAGGGCCGGCGTTCGTCGGCCAGTCGGGGAACGTGACGCTGAACGTGACGCTGAACGCCCGCGGGGTGGCGTTCTCGCACGCCATCTCGGTCGGGAACCAGGCCTCTGTCACACTCGAGGAGGCGATCGCCCATCTGGCGGCGGACGACCGGGTGACCGCCATCGGGCTCTACGTCGAGAGCATCGTCGATGCAGTCGCGTTCGCCGAGGCTGCCGCCATCGCCCACGGCCACAACACTCCCCTCGTGGCCCTCAAGGCCGGCCGTTCACCGACCGGCGCCGCCATCACGTCATCCCACAGCGCAGCGGTCGTCTCGCCCGCCGAGGTCTATCAGGCGTTGTTCGATCGATGTGGGGTGGTCGTCGTCGACACGCTGCCTGATCTCCTGGCGGTGCTGGCCGTGCACGACACGATCGGGCCGCTGCCGGGAAACCGGCTCATCTCCGTGTCGAGCTCGGGAGGCGAGGCGGCGCTCGTCGCCGATCGCAGCCGGCACCACGACGTCCGGTTCGAGCCGCTGGACGTCGATCACGCCCACCGCATCCGCTCGGCACTCTCAGACCGTGTGTCCGTCTCGAACCCGTTGGACCACCACACGTACATCTGGGGGGATGCCGATGCGCTCGCCTCCTGCTTCACCGCCGCCCTGGACGGTCCCGTCGACGCCGGTCTCCTGGTCCTCGACTGGCCCGGCACCCAGGACGACGCCGAGTGGTGGCCGACGCTCGAGGCGATCACGAGCGCGGCGGAGAAGACCGGGACGCCGACCGTCGTCACCTCCACCCTTCCCGAGAACATGCCGGAGGTCATCCGCAGCCGTCTGATGGCCGACGGCCTCGGGGCCGTGTTCGGCATCGACGAGGCGCTGACGGCCCTGGCCGCCATGGCGACGATCGGCGCTCACCACGGCGGCCCACCTCCCGTGCCCCCCCTTGCGACCGGGCCATCTCCCGTCGCTGTCGCCACGCTCGACGAGCCCACCTCCAAGGACCTGCTCGCCGGGGCGGGCGTTCCGGTTCCGCGGGGACAGGTCATCGACGTGGGTCCACTGCCGGACGGCCTGGCGTATCCCGTCGCCGTGAAGATCGTCGGTGAGGTCCACAAGTCCGAGGTGGGCGGCGTGGTACTCGGCGTCGGCTCGGACGACCAGCTGTTGGAGGCGCTCGCCGGCCTGGGTGGGCCCGCACTCGTGGAGGAGATGGTCAACGGCCCGATCGCCGAGCTGCTGGTGTCGGTCCGACGGGTGCCTCCTCTCGGCGTCGCCCTGACGGTCGGGGCCGGAGGTGAGCTGGTCGAGCTGCTGGACGACCGGGCAACGATGCTGGTGCCGGCCGGCGCCGACGCGGTCCGCGCGGCGCTGCGCTCGCTTCGGGTGTGGCCGGTGCTCGCCGGGCATCGTGGGCGGCCGGCTGCCGACATCGAGGCAGCGATCGAAGCCATCGAGCGGGTCCAGCGGCTGATGGAGGCCGATCCCGACGTCGTCGAGGTCGAGATCAACCCGCTGATCGTCACCGAGCACGCGGCCTGGGCCGTGGACGCCCTCGTGACCGTGGCGTCACCGTCCGGCGACCGGTCCGGTCGTACACTCGGACATCCATGAGCACCGCCGTCCAGGTCACGCGCACCGGGTCGATCATGGAGGTCGTGCTCGACCGTCCGAAGGCCAATGCCATCGACGCCGAGACCAGCCGGACCCTCGGAGAGGTCTTCGAGGGTTTTCGTGATGACCCGGCGTTGCGGGTGGCGATCTTCACCGGGGCGGGTGATCGGTTCTTCTCGGCAGGGTGGGACCTCAAGGCGGCGGCCGACGGCGAGGCCT
Source organism: Acidimicrobiia bacterium (assembly GCA_052032125.1). Taxonomy (GTDB): domain Bacteria; phylum Actinomycetota; class Acidimicrobiia; order Spongiisociales; family Spongiisociaceae; genus JBPEXB01. The sequence goes on along the minus strand of JBPEXB010000655.1, from coordinate 3,822 downwards.
ACGACTCCGACTACGGCGCGGGAGGATTCGGCGGGTTCCCCGAGCTCCCCGGCCTCACCAAGCCGATCATCGCCGCCGTCAACGGCATGGCGGTGGGCGGCGGGTTCGAGCTGGCCATGTCGGCCGACCTGGTCGTGGCGGCCGCCCACGCCTCCTTCTCGCTCCCCGAGGCCGCTGTCGGCGTGATCCCCGATGTGGGCACGGTGCGGCTTCCCAAGCTCGTGCCCCGGGCCGTGGCCTCCGAGATCCTCATCGCCGGGGGACGCCTGGCGGCCGACGACGCGTTGCATTTCGGCCTGGTCAACGAGGTCGTGCAGCCGGACGACCTGCGGGAGGCGGCGCGCGACCTGGCTCGACGGGTTGCGGCGATGGCCCCGCTCGCCGTGGAGGCCATCCTCGACCTCCGCCGCCGGACCGAGGCCATGAACGTGACCGACGGGCTGGCACTCATGCGGTCGGGCTCGATCGAGTCCTACGAGCGCATGTTGGCGTCGGAGGACGCCGCCGAAGGAGCGAGGGCGTTCGCCGAGAAACGCGAGCCGCAGTGGAAAGGACGCTGATGGACGATCTGCAGCGCATCACCTTCGCAACGGAGGGGCCGGTGGCCGTCGTGCGCCTCGACCGCCCCAAGGTCCTCAACCCGCTCGATCACCGCACGCTGACCGAGCTGCTGGCCGCCGTCGAACGACTGGAGAGCGACGACGACCTGGCGGTGATGATCCTCACGGGGAGTGGACGAGCCTTCTCGGCCGGCGGGGATCTCAAGGAGATGGAGACCGACGACGAGGATTCGTTCCGCGAGACCACCGCCCTCTATCAGCAGCTGGCGTCGACAGTGACCCGCAGCCCCAAGATCGTGATCGCCGCCATCAACGGCTACGCCCTCGGTGGCGGACTGGAGCTGGCGCTGATCTGCGACCTGCGGATCGCCGGCCGCTCGGCGCGGCTCGGCTTGCCTGACCTCCATCTCGGGTATTCCCCGACGAGCGGCTTGACGTATCTCCTCACCCGCATCGTCGGCTTCGGCAAGGCGATCCACCTGGCGTTCGACGCCCAACCGATCGACGCCGAGGAGGCGCAGCGGATCGGGCTGGTGGGCGACGTGGTCGCCGACGAGGAGCTCATGGACCGGGCCATGGAACTGGCCCTCCAGGTCGCCGCGTACCCGCCGACGGGCGTGCGCCACACCAAGAGCGGCTTCTACCAGGCCGCCGAGGCGACCCTGGCACAGACACTGGCCGTCGAGATGGAGAACGACGTCGAGTGCTTCGCCTCCCCTGAGACCCAGGCCGCCATCGCCGAGTTCGTCGAGTCACGCCGAGCCAAGACCGGGTGACGTGACCGACCTGACGCCCCTCCTCGAAGCCGGCTCGGTCGCCGTGGTCGGCGCCTCCGATCGACCCGGCAACTTCGGCCGCGTGATCGTCGACAACCTCCTGGCGCAGGGCTTCGAGGGCTCGATCGTTCCCGTCCATCCCCGTGCCGAGCCGGTGCGGGGCCTGGCAGCCGTCCCCGAGATCACCGACCTGCCGGACGGCATCGACTGCGCCATCGTGGGCCTCGGCCAGCAGCACTGCGAGTCGGCGATCAAGGCGGTCGCCGCCCGGGGCATCCCCGCTGCGGTGGTCTTCGCCGACCCGAACGTCGGCGAGGGTCGCGACCCGTCGACCGAGTCGCGCGTGGCGGCCATCGCCCGGGACGCCGGGATCGCCATGCTCGGCATGAACGGCATGGGCCTCTACAGCCTCCATCAGCGCCTCGTCGTCTCCGGCTACGACATCCCGACGACGCTGGCGCCGGGAGGCGTCTGCCTGGTGAGCCACAGCGGGACCGTCTTCGACTCGATCACCCACTCACCCCGCCTCGCCTTCAACATGGCCGTCTCGGGAGGCAACGAGTCCGTCGTCACCGAGAGCGACTATCTCGCCCACATGCTGCGCGATCCTCGCACGACGGTCGTCGGGCTCTACCTCGAGACCGTCCGCCAGCCCCAGGCGTTCCTGGAGGCGCTCGAGGATGCCCGCCGGCGCCGTATCCCCATCGTGGCGCTCAAGGTGGGCGCCACCGAGAAGGGCCAGGCGATGGCGCAAGCCCACACGGGAGCGCTGGCCGGCGGTCCCGAGGCCTACGCAGCCGTCTTCCGCCGATTCGGCGTCCACCAGGTCTGCGACCTCGGCGAGATGGTCGACACGCTGCACCTGCTCTCGACGCTCGGGCCGCGACCAGGCGCCGGCATCGGCGTGGTGATGGACTCTGGTGGCGAACGCTCACTGTTCACGGACCTGGCCGACGAGGCCGGGGTGGAGCTCGCCGAGCTGGCGCCCGCCACCCTCCAGGCGCTCCGGGATGGGATGGAACCCGGCAAGGAGCCCGCCAACCCGGTGGACCCGTTCGGTTCGTCACACCTGATTCGGAACAACTTCGCCAACACGTTCGCCGCGCTCGATGCCGATCCGGGCGTGGGGGTGATCGTCCTGTCGGTGGACTTCCAGCGGGACGCCACCTACCCGCTCGAGTACCTCGAGGCGTTGGAGGCGCTCGACCTCGATGCGGACGTCGTGACGTTGCTCAACCTGCCTGAGATCTCGCGGCCCGATGCCGTCGATCGCCTCGAGGCACTCGGGGTGCCGCGACTCCACGGCACCCGCTCGGGGCTGGCCGCCCTCCGTCATCTCGTGCAGAGCCCTCCACAGCACTTCGAGGCGGTGCGGGCAGGCACTCCGCCCGAACCGTTGCTGGCCGACTGGCGACGACGGCTGGCCTCGGCCGAGGGACCACTCGACGAGGCCGACTCGAAACGGCTGCTGACCGCCTACGGCATCCCGGTGCCGGCCGGCGGCCAGGCGGAGAGTCTGGACCAAGCGCTGGCCATCGCTGCCGAGATGGGGTACCCGGTGGCTGCGAAGGCGCTCGGGATCGCTCACAAGAGCGATCGAGGTGCGCTGGTGCTCGACATCGACGGCCCGGACGCCTTGGCCGAGGCGTACGCGTCACTCACGCAGATGGCGGAGAAGGTCTTGGTCGAGCGCATGGTGCAGGCCGAGCACGAGCTGCTCGTGGGTGCCACCCGCGACGAGCAGTTCGGCCCGATGGTGCTGCTCGGCATGGGTGGTGTCTACGCCGAGGTCCTGGATGACACGGCCGTGACGCTCGCCCCGACCAACCCCGCCGAAGCTGCCGCCATGGCGAGGCGGCTGCGAGCCGCGCCCGTCCTCCAGGGCGCCCGGGGACGTGCTCCGGTCGATCTCGACATGATCGTCGGAGTGGTCCTCCGCGTTGCTACGCTGGCGGCCGATTTCGCCGACGAGATCGACGAGATCGACGTCAATCCCCTCGCCGTGCACGGCTCCTCGGTCACGGCCCTCGACGCGTTGGTCATCCCTCGGTGAACACCACCTCCAGCTCGCCTACCACCTCCAAGACCGTCCTCGGCGCATGGGGCCTGTTCACGGCCGTCTTGTTCGTCATGCTCGGCAACGGGATGCTCGGCACGCTGCTGGGCATCCGGGCCGAGCTGGAGGGCTTCTCCACCACCGTGACCGGTGTCGTGCTGGCCGGTTACTTCACCGGCTTCCTGGCGGGGGCCTGGGGGGTACCCCGCTTCATCGCCTCGGTCGGCCACATCCGGGTGTACGCGGCGCTCGCCTCGCTCGCCTCCACGGCCACGCTGGTGCACATCATCACCACCAGCCCCTACGCCTGGGGTGCGGCACGGCTGGTGACGGGGTTCTCCATGTCCGGGCTGTACATCGTCGCCGAGAGCTGGCTCAACGACCAGGCCACCAACGAGTCGCGCGGACGGCTCTTGTCGGTCTACATGGT
>JBPEXB010000654.1:0-5307 GCA_052032125.1 Acidimicrobiia bacterium | reverse complement strand
GTCGGCGTCACAACGGGTCTGAGAGGATGTCACTCGCCTGGCCCACCGTTGCGCCACGGTCCCCTTGGTGCCGCGGCTCGAGAAGACTCATGACTCATGACTCACGACTCAAGACCGCCTGAGCGAGCGCAGCGACGCGAAGGCACCTGCTGACCGGCGGAGCCGGTCAGCGGACGATCGCGATGACGGCGCCGGGGCTGACGGTGTCGCCGGCTTGCACCCGTAGCTCGACGAGCTCGCCGTCGATCGGGCTGGTCACCTCGTTCTCCATCTTCATGGCCTCGAGGATGCAGATCCGCTGGTCGGCCTTGACCTGCTGGCCGGCCTTGGCGGTGACCTTCACGATCGTGCCCTGCATGGGGGCGGTGATCACGCCCGGCTCGGCGGCGGGCGTGGCGGCGGTCGGCTTGCGGGTCGGTGGCTGGCGGGCGGCCCTTCCTGCGGCAGCCCGCACGCCGAGGTCCGGGGACCAGTAGGTGACGTCGAAGCGGCGTCCTCCCACTTCGACGGTCATGGCCCGCTGGGTGAGGGCCTCACCGGCGGGGAGGGTCGTGCCGGGGTCGTGCTTGAGGCCGCTCAGGTCGAGCTCCTCTTCGACGAAGCGGGTGTGATGCTCACCGGCCTGGAAGGTGGGGTGCTCCAGGACCGCCAGGTGGGCGGGGATGGTGGTGGCCACCCCTGAGACCTCGTACTCCCGCAGGGCCCGGATGGCCCGGCGGATCGCCTGGTCGCGATCGCGGCCCCACACCACCAGCTTGGCCATCAGGTTGTCGTAGTACTGACTGATGGTGGCGCCGGTGTGCATCCACGAATCGACCCGCACGCCGAAGCCGGACGGCTCGCGGTAGCTGCTGACCGTCCCCGGGTTGGGGAGGAAGCCGTTGGCCGGGTTCTCGGCGTTGATGCGCATCTCGATGGCGTGACCGTTCAGCGTCACGTCGTCGAACGAGAGCGGCTCGCCCTTGGCGACCCGGAGCTGTTCGGCAACGAGGTCGATGCCGGTCACCATCTCGGTGACGGTGTGCTCGACCTGCAGGCGGGTGTTCATCTCGAGGAAGTAGAAGTTGCCGTCCTGGTCGAGCAGGAACTCGATGGTGCCGGCGTTGCGGTACCCGCACGACTCCGCGACCGCCAGCCCGGCTGCACCGAGATCGGCGCGCTGCTGAGGGGTCAGGACACCCGAAGGAGCCTCTTCGATGAGCTTCTGGTGGCGACGTTGCACCGAGCAGTCCCGCTCGCCGAGGAACCGGCCGTTGCCATGGTCGTCGACGATGATCTGCGCCTCGATGTGGCGGGGCTTGACGAGGTACTTCTCGACGTACAGCTCCGGGTTCCCGAAGTAGGCGTCGGCCTCCCGGCGGGCGCCGTCGATGGCGTCGGCCAGGGAGTCGTCGTCGTGGACCACCCGCAGGCCCTTGCCCCCGCCTCCGTAGGCGGCCTTGATCGCCACCGGGTAGCCGTACTCGGCGGCGATCGCCTTGGCCTCCTCGACCGAGGTGAGGGGATCGGTGGTGCCGGGCACCATCGCCACCTTGGCGTCCTCGGCGGCGCGACGCGACGAGATCTTGTCGCCCATGATCTCGATGGCCTTGGGCGGAGGACCGACCCAGATCAGTCCCGCCTCCGAGACCATGCGGGCGAAGCCGGCGTTCTCGGCGAGGAACCCGTAGCCGGGGTGGATGGCGTCGGCGGCCGACTCGCGGGCGACGTCCACGATCCGCTGGCCGTTGAGGTACGACTCGGCGGCCGGGGCGCCCCCGATGTTCCACGCCTCGTCGGCGAGCTGCACATGCAGCGCATCGCGGTCCAGCTCGGAGTAGACGGCGATGGTGCGCAGGCCCATCTCGGCCGCAGAGCGGATGACCCGAACGGCGATCTCACCGCGGTTGGCGACGAGGAGTGACTTCATCCTGGTCAGCCTAAAGCTGGGCGCGCCGGGGTTGAAACCTCACAGCGGGATGTTCCCGTGCTTGCGCTGCGGCAGCGGCTCGCGCTTGTTGCGCAGCATCTCGAGAGCCCGGATCAGCCGGACCCGGGTCTCCCGAGGCTCGATGACGTCCTCGACCAATCCCAGCTCGGCGGCGACGTACGGGTTGGCGAACTTCTTCTCGTACTCGTCGATCAGATGCTGGCGCCGCCCCTCCGGATCCTTGGCTTCCGCGATCTCGCGCCGGTGGATCACGTTGACGGCCCCCTGCGCTCCCATCACGGCGATCTCCGCCGACGGCCAGGCGTAGACCAGGTCGGCGCCCACGCCGCGCGAGTTCATGACGAGATAGGCGCCGCCGTACGACTTGCGGGTGATGACCGTGATGCGGGGCACCGTCGCCTCGCAATAGGCATAGAGGAGCTTGGCGCCGTGCCGGATGATCCCTCCGTGCTCCTGGGCCACACCGGGCAGGAAGCCGGGGACATCGACGAAGGTGAGCAGCGGCACGTTGAAGGCGTCGCACATGCGGACGAACCGTGCGGCCTTCTCCGAGGCGGTGATGTCGAGGGTCCCGGCCAGCTGGGTGGGCTGGTTGCCGACGATGCCGACGGAGTGGCCGTCGAGGCGGCCGAAGCCGACGACGATGTTCTTCGCCCAGTGCTGATGGACCTGATAGAACTGCCCGTCGTCGAGCACCGTCTCGATGATCTCCACCATGTCGTAGGGCTGGTTCGGCGAGTCGGGAATGATCGAGTCGAGCTCGTCGTCGTATCGATCCGGGGCGTCCGACGGTGCGAAGTAGGGGGGCTGCTCCATGTTGTTCTGCGGGAGGAACGAGAGCAGATACCGCACCTCTTCCATGGCCGTCTGACCGGACTCGGCGATGAAGTGGGTCACTCCTGAGATGGAGGCGTGCGTGGAGGCGCCGCCCAGCTCCTCGAACGTGACCTCCTCACCGGTCACCGCCTTGATGACGTCGGGACCGGTGATGAACATGTGGCTCGCCCCGTCCACCTGATACACGAAGTCGGTGATCGCCGGCGAGTAGACGGCCCCGCCCGCACAGGGCCCCATGATCACCGAGATCTGAGGGATCACGCCGGACGCCTGGACGTTGCGGTAGAAGATCCGCCCGTAGCCGTCGAGGGCCTGGACGCCCTCCTGGATGCGAGCGCCGCCGGAGTCCTTGAGCCCGATGATGGGGGCGCCGACCTGGATCGCCTTCTCCATCACCTTGATGATCTTGTCCGCCACCGCCTTGCCCAGCGAGCCACCGAACACGGTGAAGTCCTCGGCGAAGACGAACACGGTCCGGCCGTCGATCGTCCCGTAGCCGGTGATGACGGCGTCGCCGGGCGGGCGCTTGTCCTCGATCCCGAATCCCCGCGCCTGGTGGCGCACGAACATGTCGGTCTCCTGGAACGAGTCCTTGTCGACGAGCAGCGCGATGCGCTCCCGGGCGGTGAGCTTGCCGAGCTCGTGCTGGCGGTCGACCGCCCGCTGGCTCCCGGCATGCTGCGCCTGCTCACGGAGGGCGCGGAGGTGTTCGATTCGTTGTTCCGTGCCCACGCGGCGAACCTCTACATTCGTTGATCGGCTGAGCCTTAGACCCTGGAGCCTCGACGATGGCTACACCCTACGCCCTGGTGTTCCGCGAACGGACCTCTTCGACGCAAGACGATGCCCGCCATCTGATGGGGTCGTTCCCGACCCTCGTGGTGGCGGCCGAGCAGGACGCAGGGCGGGGTCGGTCGGGTTCGGCCTGGCGCAACGCCCCTTCTGCACTGGCGGCCTCGCTGGCGTTCCGCCCCACCTGGCCGCCAGAGACCTGGCCGCGCATCACCCTGATGGCGGGCCTGGCGGCGGTGCGGGCGTTGGAGCCTCTTCGCCCTGGAGCGGCCTTGGGGCTCAAGTGGCCCAACGACGTGCTGCTCGGCGATCGGAAGGTGGCGGGGGTGCTGACGGAGGCGACCGGTGACCTCGTCGTCGCCGGGTGTGGCGTCAACCTCGCCTGGCCGGACCCCCCAGAAGGTGTTGGCGCCGTGCTGACCGACACCCCCGCTCCGGAGGTCAGGGTCGACGTCGCCCAACGATGGGCCGAGGTCCTGCTGGCGTGGCTGGAGGCACCGCCCGATCGGTGGCCGCGCTCCGAGTATCGGGACCGATGCGTGACGCTCGGGCGCGCCATCACCTGGGAGCCGGACGGGTCGGGCCGGGCCGTCGACGTGCAGCCCGACGGCTCCCTCGAGGTCGACTCCGGCTCCGGGCGGGTGACGGTGAGCGCCGGCGCCGTCCACCAGGTGCGGGACGCCGGACTGGTCGACGGCGGGCCCCTGGGCGGGCACTAACCTCGGGAACCCGCGCCGGGCTGCCCGACCGGCGGACGGGTGCCGGCGTCCAGCCGGCCGACCGCTGAGGACGGAGGTGACCGTGGCAGTGATGGCCCATGAGGGCTCGCTCGAGATCCTCTATCGCGACTACCCCTATCCGACCGGTTCGGGTTTCACCACCGGCTACCTCGCCCGACCGGACCGCATCGGCCTCTACCCGGTGGTCGTCTTGCTCCCGGGCCTGCAGGGCATCACCCCGGCGATCAAGGACACGGCCAGGCGCCTGGCCCGTCACGGCTACTCCACGCTCGTGCCGGATCTCACCCGCGGGCGCCATCCCGGCCCGCGAGCGTCGTTCGAGGAGTTGGTCCGGGCCTACGACGCCATCGACGACCGCCGGGCGATGGCCGACGTCGACGATGCGGTGGCGTGGGCGGTCAACGACGACGCCGACTGGGCCCGGGAGGGACGCTACGGCGTGTTCGGCATCGACGTCGGCGGCCGCTTCGCCCTGACCTACGCCGCCCACCGTCAGGCCGAGGTGGGAGCGCTCGTCGTGGCGTACGCCCCGCTGGCCGGCGACGAGCACCGCCAGCTGCAGGTGGCCGACGCCCTCGAGATGCTCCCGATGCCGGTGCTCGGCCTCTACGGAGCCGAGGACGAGCTGGTGCCGGCGGACGGGGTGGACGAGGCGCAGCGCCGCAATCCCCACGGCACCTGGATTCGCTACGAAGGCGTCGGTCATGACTTCCTCGACGACGACGCCGACACCTACCACGGCGGCGCCGCCGCCGATGCCATGGCCCGCGTCCTGGCGCTCTTCGACGCCGTCCTCGGCTGACCGAGACCCGCCGCCGTCTTGTAGTTCGGAGAGGCGTGAGACGAGTGGTCCGTTCGAACCATCGGCTCCCAACCCCGCGGTCGGCTGCCAGGTCCTCCCCCGTGGGGGAGGTGGCCGGAGGCCGGAGGGGGCCGTAGCGGCGCGTGTGTTCAGAGGCGGCTGAGCGCTCTTGGAATCGCATCGACCGTCGTGCCCTGCAGGCGTGT
>JBPEXB010000653.1:0-7130 GCA_052032125.1 Acidimicrobiia bacterium | reverse complement strand
AGTCTTCTACGCCTTTTCGGATGGCGGTGATGAGGATGGCGACGCCGGCGGCGACGGCGAGGACTGGCCAGATCGTGGAGGCAGGCACCGAGAGCTCGGGGATCACGGCGACGAGGCCGAGCCAGACGAAGAGCAGCCCGAAGCCTGCCGAGATGACATCGAATGCGTGACGTTGCATGCCTACCCCTCCCGGGCGTCGAGTTGGACGATGAGCTGGCCGAACCCGACCGCGGCGTCGATCTCGATGGTGCCGACGGCACCCTCGGGTGATCGCTGATAGCGGCGGTCGAGATCGGTGCCGGCGACGACCGTCTCCGGCCAGGTGAGCTCGCCGGCGATGACGCGCATGTCGACGACGATGTTCATGTCGTCGGGCACGATCACCCGAAGCTCACCGGCGCCGACGGATACGTCGGTGGCGGTGACCGTGGTGGGATCGAGGTCGGACAGATCGAGGTGCAGCTCGCCGGCCAGCAACTCGTAGGTCGGCTCGACCTGCTCGGCGGTCACGGCCGAGAAGCGCGGATCCCCGAAACCTCCTCCGAGGCGGACGTCGAACCAGGTCGTGAACTGCACCCCGGCCACCAGCACCAGCCCGACGATGATGAGCGTGTAGGCACGGCCGAAGAGGGCTCCGATCAGCAGACCGGCCCCGACGATCATCAGCGCCACGGCCAGGTAGTCGGCGATGGCGAAGCCGACGAGGTCGGCGGTGTCGGCGACCGCCATCGAGCCGAGCACGATGAGCAGGGCGGCGAAGGTGAACCGGCCGAGGCGGCTCCGCGGGCGTGGGGTGCGGACCGGCATCTCGACGGTGTGGGTCGTCGGTGGGCGCGGCGGGCCGGCGCCGACCGGCGGCGGGACGTCGGCGTCGAGCTCTTGGCGAGCGGCGAGCAGCGCCTCCTCCGGGTCGTCCGCGTCCGGATCGTCGGCGTCCGGGTCGCCAGCAGGCGTCGGGGAGGAATCGTCTGCGACCTCCGCTCGCACACCCGGCGGCTGACGACGCACGAGAGCGGCGTCGTCGAAGGACCCTCGATACATCAGCACGCCGAGGATGACGAGGGCCGCCGCCAGCACGACCCTGCTCGAGAAGGCGTCGATGCTCGACACGATGGCCAGGACGGCGAGGGCCACGAGGCCGAGCCCGATCCACGAGGTCGGGGATGTGGCATTGCCGAGCCATCCCTCGACCAGCGACCGCTCCTCCCCCTCCTCGCGAATCAGCACCCACCCGGCCAGGTAGGCGGCCAGGCCGACGCCTCCGAAGAAGATCGCCACCACGAAGATGACGCGGACGAGCCCGACGGAGACGTTGGAGTAGTTGGCGATCGCTGCTGCGACACCGGCCACCGACCGGCCCTCACGGGGACGCTCGAGCTGCCGGCTCGGTTGTGTTGTGGTCTGTTCCATGCTCCCCATCCTGGGGGCCGGTGGCGCCGGGTGATATCGGGGATTCCCCCAGCTCGTCCCCGAGGGCTCAGGGTCGGCTCAGGGGCTTCCCCGGTTGTCTGGCGACCCGGCTGGTGGAAAGCTTTGCACACACGTCGACGTGAGATCCATGAACCCCACCGCCAACCCCGCGCCCGCCGAGGCGAGGCGTCTCCAGCGCCGCACCGACCGTCGCATCGTGGCCGGCCTCTCGACCGGCGTCGGTGACGCCCTGGGGGTCGACGCCGCCTACGTGCGGGCGGCCTTCGTGCTCCTGGCACTCGCCGGTGGGATCGGCATCGTGCTGTACGGGCTGGGTTGGGTGGCCACCATCGACCGATCCTCCGAGACGCCGGGGCCGCGTCTCGTGGACGGCTCGACCTCCGAGAACGCCAGGGCGATCGGCTTCCAGCTCGTCGTCGTCGGGGCCGTGGTGCTGGCCAGCGCCCTGGGGATGTCGCTTCATCCCTCGATCATGTGGCCGGCCGGGTTCGTGGCGCTCGGCGTCGCCAATGTCTGGGCGCAGGGCGACACGCGGCAACGCCAGTGGCTGCAAGGCATCCTGCCGGGCACGGAGGGCCCGGGAAGGACCTCACGCAGGGAGACCTTCGTCCGCCTCGGCATCGGCGGCATCCTGGTGGCTGTCGGCCTCACGCTGGCGTTCACCTCGACAGACGCCTTCAGGCAGGCAGGCAGCGTGGTGCTGGCCGTGTCCATCACTTTGGTCGGTCTCCTGCTGGTCCTGGCGCCATGGATCTGGGGCATGTGGCGCCAGCTCACCGCCGAGCGCCGTGAGCGCATCCGCTCGGAGGAGAAGACCGAGATCGCCGCCCACCTCCACGACTCGGTGCTCCAGACCCTGGCCCTGATCCAGGGGAGCTCCGACCCTCAGGAGCAGGCGGTGCTGGCCCGCATCCAGGAGCGCGAGCTCCGGTCGTGGCTCTTCGGCGGCAACGAGCCAGAGGACGCCACCTTCACGACGATGCTGGAGGCGGCTGCCGCCGAGGTCGAACGGACCCACAAGGTGGCCGTCGACGTCGTCACGGTCGGCGACTGCCCCATCGACCCGGACACCTCGGCGTTGGTCGCGGCCGCCCGCGAGGCTCTGGTCAACGCCGCCAAGCATTCCGGCCAGCGTTCGGTCTCGCTCTTCAGCGAGGTCGAGCCGGGGCAGGTCGAGGTCTTCGTGACCGATCACGGGGTGGGGTTCGTCCCCGACGACGTGGACGGCGACCGCCGCGGGCTGGCCGAATCGGTCGACGGTCGCATGCAGCGGCATGGAGGAACTGCGACAATCACGTCCGCCCCCGGCGAGGGCACCGAAGTGCACCTCGTCCTTCCCCGCAGGAATGGCCCATGATCAGTGTGTTCCTCGTCGATGACCACGAGCTCTTCCTGAGCGGCGTGCGCTCCGAGCTCGGAGACGATTTCGAGCTGGCCGGCTCCGCCAACGACGTGGACGACGCCATCGCCAGCATTCTCGACACCGCTCCCGATGTCGTGCTGATCGACGTCCACATGCCGGGTGGCGGCGGGTTGGCGGTCATCAACCGGGTGGCGGAGGTGCGACCCGACACGACCTTCCTGGCGCTGTCGGTCTCCGACGCGGCTGAAGACGTGATCGCCATGATCCGGGCGGGGGCCCGCGGTTATCTCACCAAGTCGATCGCCCCCGGCGAGCTGAGCAACGCCATCCGGCGGGTGCACGACGGCGACGCGGTGTTCTCACCGCGGCTGGCCGGCTTCGTGCTCGATGCGTTCGCCGAGACGATGTCGGAGCCGCTCGACCCCGAGCTCGACCAGCTCACCCAGCGGGAACGCGAGGTGATGCGGCTCATCGCCCGCGGCTTCGCCTACAAGCAGGTGGCGTCGAAGCTCGACATCTCGATCAAGACGGTCGAGACCCACGTGTCGGCCGTCCTCAGAAAGCTGCAGCTGTCGAATCGTCACGAGCTCACGAGATGGGCGAGTGATCGGCGGTTGATCTGACGGCGGGCTGGGCCCGCGGTACTGAGTACTGAGTACTGAGTACTGAGTACTCGGGGTCGGGCGGTAGGCCCGGCCCCGGCTAACCTCAGCTTATGGCCACCACGCAGGAGCAACGCACCCGGAAGGTGCCCTGGATCGTCGAGATCTACCGCACCGACGTCGGCAAGAAATACGCCATGGCGATCACCGGGATCATGCTCCTCGGCTTCGTCGTCGCCCACATGGTCGGCAACCTGCACGTCTTCGAGGGCTTCCACGATGGGGCCTTCCGGATCGACGAGTACGGCGAGGCGCTGCGCGATCTCGGCGAGCCGATCTTCCCGCGCACGCTGATCCTCTGGATCATGCGCTTGGGGCTGGCCGGAGCGTTCGCCATCCATCTCCACGCCGCCTGGGCGCTCACCCGCTCCAACCACGCTGCCCGGGACACGAAATACCAGTCGCCCCGCAGCTACCTGGCCGCCAACTACGCCAGCCGCACGATGCGGTGGAGCGGCATCATCGTCCTGCTCTTCCTGGCCTGGCACCTGGCCGACCTCACGATCGGGGTGGAAGCCGTCAACCCCGACTTCGAGCGCGGCATGGTGTACGACAACCTCCTCGCCAGCCTGTCGCGCTGGCCCGTGTGGGTGCTCTATGTCGTCGCCCAGCTGGCGCTGGCCTTCCACATCTGGCACGGCGCCTGGAGCATGTTCCAGAGCCTCGGGGTCAACAACCCCCGCTTCAACCGGTTCCGCCGCACCTTCGCCAACGTGCTGGCGACCGTGGTGGTGGCCGGGTTCCTGTCCGTTCCGTTCGGCGTCGCGTTCGGCGTCATCTCGTAGGGGGAGCCATGACGACCACGCTCGACGCCAAGGTCCCCGCCGGGCCGATCGAAGACCGCTGGGAGAACCACAAGTTCTCCATCAAGCTCGTCAACCCGAACAACAAGCGGAAGTTCTCGATCATCGTGGTGGGGACCGGGCTGGCCGGCGCCTCTGCGGCGGCGACGCTCGGAGAGCTCGGCTACCACGTCAAGGCCTTCACCTATCACGACTCGGCTCGCCGGGCGCACTCGATCGCCGCCCAGGGCGGCATCAACGCCGCCAAGAACTATCAGAACGACGGCGACTCGATCTTCCGCTTGTTCTACGACACCGTGAAGGGGGGCGACTACCGCTCACGCGAGTCGAACGTCTACCGCCTCGCCGAGGTGTCGGTCGACATCATCGACCAGGCCACCGCCCAGGGTGTGCCGTTCGCCCGCGAGTACGGCGGGCTCCTCGCCAACCGCTCGTTCGGAGGCGCCCAGGTCTCCCGGACCTTCTACGCCAGGGGGCAGACCGGCCAGCAGCTGCTGTTGGGCGCCTATCAGGCCCTGGCCCGCCAGGTGGACGAGGGGGGCGTGGAGCTCCACACGAACCAGGAGATGCTCGACGTCGTGCTCCACGACGGTCGGGCGGTCGGGATCGTGACTCGCGACCTCATCACCGGCGAGGTCCGATCGCACTCGGCGCACGCCGTCGTCCTGGCGACCGGGGGCTACGGGAACGTCTTCTTCCTCTCGACCAACGCCATGAAGTGCAACGTGACCGCCGCCTGGCGGGCGCACCGCAAGGGGGCGTACTTCGCCAACCCGTCCTACACGCAGATCCACCCCACCTGCATCCCGGCCTCGGACGAGTTCCAGTCGAAGCTGACGTTGATGTCGGAGTCCCTCCGCAACGACGGTCGCATCTGGGTGCCGGAGAAGGCCGGTGACGACCGAGCGGCTGCCGACATCCCCGAGGGCGAGCGGGACTACTACCTCGAGCGGCGCTATCCCGCCTTCGGCAACCTGGTGCCCCGCGATGTGGCATCCCGGGCGGCCAAACAAGAGGTCGATCGGATGAAGGGTGTCGGGCCGTTGCAGAACGGTGTGTACCTCGACTTCGCCGACGCCATCGCTCGGCTGGGCGAGAACACGATCCGGGAGCGCTACGGCAACCTGTTCGACATCTACGAGCGCATCACCGGCGAGAACCCCTACCGCCAGCCGATGCGGATCTACCCCGCCGTCCACTACACGATGGGCGGGCTGTGGGTCGACTACAACCTCATGACAACGGTGCCGGGGCTGTACTGCCTCGGCGAGGCGAACTTCTCCGACCACGGCGCCAACCGCCTGGGCGCCTCGGCGCTCATGCAGGGTCTGGCCGACGGATACTTCGTGCTCCCCTACACGATCGGCGACTACCTGGCCGACCACCTGGGCGAGGACGTGGTGCCCACCGACGACCCGGCCTTCACGGCCGTCGAGGCGGACGTGCAGGACCGGATGTCCCACTTGCTCTCGATCGGCGGCACCCGCTCCGTCGACTGGTTCCACCGTGAGCTCGGCAAGATCCTCTGGGAGCACTGCGGCATGGCGCGCAGCCGTGAAGGGCTCGAGAAGGCCATCTCGGAGATCCAGGCCCTGCGCGGCGAGTTCGAGACCGACCTGCGGGTGCTCGGATCGGCCGACACGCTCAACCAGTCGCTCGAACGGGCCGGGCGGGTGGTCGACTTCTTCGAGCTCGGCGAGCTGATGTGCATCGACGCGCTGCACCGGGAGGAGTCGGCCGGCGGCCACTTCCGCGTCGAGCATCAGACCGAGGACGGCGAGGCACTCCGCAACGACGAGGACTTCGCCTACGTGGGCGCCTGGGAATGGTCGGACGGCGGCGAGCCGGAGCTGCACAAGGAGCAGCTCGAATTCGAGTACGTCAAGCTCGCCCAGCGCAGCTACAAGTAGGAGGACGGCCGCTCGATGGATCTCACCCTGAACGTGTGGCGCCAGGCAGGCGCCAATGGCGAGGGCCGGTTCGAGACGTACGACGCCCACGGCATCAGCGAGGACATGTCGTTCCTCGAGATGCTGGACATCGTCAACGAACGGCTGGTCGCCGACGGGCGCGAGCCGATCGCCTTCGACCATGACTGCCGCGAGGGCATCTGCGGGACCTGCGGCCTGATGATCAACGGGCGCGCGCACGGCCCCCAGGCCGGCACCGCCACCTGCCAGCTCCACATGCGTCAGTTCTCCGACGGCGACGAGATCGTCATCGAGCCCTGGCGAGCCACTGCCTTCCCCATCATCAAGGACCTCGTGGTGGACCGCTCGGCCTTCGACCGGATCATCGAGGCGGGCGGTTACATCACCGCGCCGACCGGGGCAGCTCCCGACGCCAACCTCACGCTGGTGCCCAAGCTCGTCGCCGACGCCGCCATGGACGCTGCGGCCTGCATCGGCTGCGGAGCCTGTGTCGCCGCCTGCCCCAACAGCGCCGGCCAGCTCTTCACCGCCGCCAAGGTCGCCCACCTCAACCTCCTGCCGCAGGGCCAGCCGGAACGCTGGGCGAGGGTCGAGCACATGGTCGAGACGATGGAGTCGTTCTTCGGGTCGTGCACCAATCACGGCGAGTGCGAGAAGGCGTGTCCCAAGGAGATCTCGCTGGACCAGATCGCCCTGATGAACCGCGACTACCTCCAGGCCAAGATCAAGAACCGCAGGCTGGCCGGACAGCGGTAGGGAGCGGAAGCCTCCGGCTTCCTGCGGTACCGAGTACCAGGTACCGAGTACTCCTGCCCTCCGGGCTCCGGGCTCCGGATTCCGGATTCCGGGCTCCGGGACCCGGCGCGGCGACTACCTACTCCGCAGTCGGGGGGGGGCGACGCAATGCTCGTCGCGGTACTCCGTACCGAGTACCAGGTAC
>JBPEXB010000652.1:0-18005 GCA_052032125.1 Acidimicrobiia bacterium | reverse complement strand
ACCCCTCCGGGTGCACCGACAACCCGAAACCGGGGTAGTCGGCGGCGACGCAGCGGAACCGGTCCCGCAAGCCGAGGATGATCCTGCGGTACAGGAACGACCAGTCCGGGTTGCCGTGCATGAGGAAGATCGGCCGACCCTCGCCCGCGTCCACATAGTGGACCGGTCCGACCGAGCTGGGGAACCAGCGCGACTCGAACGGGAACAGCGTCGGCGATGGCTTGAAGTCGACGATGCCGGGTGGGCGCTCCATCACTCCTCCGTCACATCAGCGCCATGACGTGGGTCGGGGCACCCGAGCCGTCCTCCCACGGCACCGGGCCGACCACCCCGAGGGCACCCCGCGGAGGGATGCGGTGCAGGTTGGCCAGGCTCTCGATGCCGTAGCGGCCTGAGGCCAAGAACCCGAAGTGCACGGCGAAGTCGGCCGAGTTGCCCGGGTCGAGGCTCATCGTGTCGACGCCGATGCCCACCGGATCTCGATGCGCGACGAGCCAGTCGGTGGCGTCGATCGAGAAGCCCGGGAAGTTCAGGTCGGGGAAACCGGTCCCGCCGCGGAAGGCGTCGCCGTCATCGACCTTGGACGCCCAGCCCGAGTTCATGCACACGAGCGCTCCGCGGGGAATACGTCCGTGACGACGCTCGTAGGCGATCAGATCCTCCGGCTCGACCATGGCATTCGGGTCGTCGTTCACCTTGCGGGTGATGTCGACCACGACGATCGGCGCCACCAGGTCGTCCTCGGTCAGGTCGTCGACCAGCTTGTTGCCCTGGTCGAAGTGGCCTGGCGAGTCGAGATGGGTGCCGATGTGCTCGTCGAGCGTCCACCGCTTGCCGAAGAACCCGGCCGTGTCGAAGTCGAACAGCACCTCGTCGAACACGACCTGCGGCCCGAAGAACGACGGGAAACTCTTGACGAGACGGTGGGTGAGATCGACCGCCCGCCGGCCCCGCCGGTGTGACGCCAGAGCGGGGAGCGCGGGGCCGGCGATGGAGAGAGCTCCTCCGGCAGCGGCCGCCTTCAGGAAGGCCCTCCGGCTCGGTGACCGGGGCTGGTCGTCGGGGTGATGATGATGCGGATGGGCCCCCAGGACCGGTGAGCACATGACGCCTCCTCGGCTCGGTGCGTGGCCTAGCCAAACCTACCGATGCGACCTGCGGCGCGGGCCTCGAACCTTCATGGTCCAGGCGCCACCGGTGCGTGTTCGTCGAGGAAGGCGCGAGCGACCGCAGAGAACGGTCGGCCCGGATCCGCCATCGCCTCGAGCGCCCCGATCTCCGAGACCAGCAATTCCTCGAGCACCGTCTTGATGTCGGCCGGCAGGTCGGGCCGATCGATCACCTGGGCGATGCGCTCGATCGTGTCGAGCCGCTGCTCCATCAGTCTGATCAAGCTCAAGCGGTCGATGGCCAGCTCGGTGCGGTTGAGCGCGTAGACGTCGATCGAGTGCTCGCCCTTCACGCTGCTGTTGGCAGCCGCCACCGACCCGTCGAGGCGGAAGCGGAGGTGGTCGGCCGGGTCGTCGGCACACGGGTCGAGGATGAGCGGAGTCTCGGTGCCGGTGGCGGCGCCGTCCGCATCGGGCGGCGGTCCCAACCGTGCGCCACCATCGACCGGGAACTGGTTGGCCTTGCCGAGGGTCTTCTCCTCCTCGGTCACGTAGTTCTTCTGGGTGCGCTCCCGGTTGCAGTCGACACACGACGGGAAGAGGTTCTCCCACGCAGAGGCCAGCCAGTGATAGCCGGGGAGCTTCTGGAAGGCCGGGGTTCCCGAGCCCTCGTGGACCTCGCCCTTGGGACGCCAGTGTTCGACGTCCATCGGCTGCGTGCCCGCGTACCGGCTCTCGCAGTATGCGCACTTGCCCCGAAAGAGGGCATGGAGGGCGGTCTTGACCTCGGCGTCCTTGTAGACCTTGTAATCGAAGGAGAAGTCGACCGGATCCTTTCCCGCCGCCAGGTGGTCTGCGAATTCCTGGGCGACTCGCTGTGCCTCGGTCTTGTCCTTCCAGTCGCCCGACCGGTAGGGCCGTTTGAGGGCCGCAGGCTCGGGCTGCACCGAGCGGTCGATGCGGATCACGGTCCACCTCTCGCCGCTCGCACGGTGGCGACGTTCTCCCAGATGTCGTGCACCTTGGAGAGGGTGGCCGCCCGCTCCGCCCGGCGCTGCTCGTCGGTCAGGCCGTCTTCCCGAGCCAGGAACTGGTCGATCGCTTCGTAGACGAGCTGGTCCCGGCGGGTGTAGCCGAGCACGCCGTGGCGCGACATCTTGGCGCGCAGGTCCCGCAACTTGTCCTCGTCCCGCCGGGGGTCGCCGTCCGGGAGCGCCAGCAGGGCGTAGTACTCCTGGAACACGCGGTCGACGGCTGGGTCGATCGTCGAGTGCAGTCCGAAGAATTCGGACGTGAGCAGCCGGTCGACGCGGAAGTTGGTCGGCGACTGGTCGATCTCCTCGAATGTGGCGCGACGGACGCCGTGCTCGTCCACGACGTTGCGCACCCGCACCACCTCGCCCTCCACCAGTCCCAGGAGGCACAGCGGCTCGTGGGTGGAGATCAGGAACTGCATGGAAGGGAACACCCGGCGGAGCTTCTTGGTGATGCCCATCTTCCACTTGGGATGGAGGTGAGCGCCGATCTCGTCGATCAGCACGATGCCCGTGGCGTTCTGCATGTCCGACAGCCCGGTCCCGGCGCCCGCCATGAGGTCGCAGGCCATGGCGATGACGGACCGGTAGCCATCGCTCAGGTCACGCAGCGGATCGCCGCCGACGGTGATCGAGTCGTCCACACGCTCGACGAACCGCCCGCCTGGAGCCTTCCCGGCGAGGACCTCGCCTGCTCGGTCGAGCAAGTCGGCGATGGCGGTGCCGACGACGTTGAAATCGCCTGGGCTGTCCCGGTCGAGGTCCACCAGCCACTGCTCGGCGTCGACCACCGGCAGTTGCGGGTTGTAGAGGTTCTCGAGCCGGACGTTGTCGGTGGCCTGGCGATCGTCGGGCCCGATCAGGCGGGTGGCGCCGAAGCCACGGACGTATCCCTCCATGCGGGGCACGGGACCGACGAACTCGAATCCGTCAGCGTCGAACCGCAGGTCCACGCGAGCACCGCCGGTGAACTCGATCACCACCCGCCCTTGCTCCTCGGCACCCCGTCGGTACATCCGACGCCACTCGATGCCGGTGGCGTCGACCAGCGCCTGGAGCTCGTCGCCCGCGAGCGCCAGCCCGATCGCCTGGAGGACCGAGCTCTTCCCGGAGCCGTTCTCGCCGAGCAGCGTCTTCCACCGGCGGACTCGCAGCGGCGTGCCCGAATCGAGCAGATCGATCTCTGCCTCCTCGACCGGGATCTCGATCTTCACCTCGTCGATGATCTTGAAGTTGCGGATCTCGACGGACTGGATGGCGGCCGTGCGGGGGATGACCGCCGGAGGATCCGCCGGCTCGCGCCGCAGACCTCGGGTCGGCTCCGGCGGCGCGGCCGCTTCGCCGGCGTCGTCGGGCATCGCCACCGACGCCGAGCCGAGAGCCCGTCGCACTCGAGCGGCGAGGTTCGTCTCCAGCGTGTCGACGTAGGGGTACACGAGGTCGAACACCGGCAAGTCGAAGCGACCGGGATCGGCCGCGACATGCGGGGCGATCTCCGGGACGAAGCGTTCGACGAGATCGATGGGGACCTGGTCGATCTGCTCGACGAGCCGCTCGGCGATCACCTGGCGGATCGCCCCGAGGTGACCGTCGGGTGCCAGCCGCTCGTCCGGCGGAATGTCCTCTGGCAGGCCGTCGTCGCCGATGGCGTTGCGGATCGCCTGGGATCGCATCTCCACCAGGTGCTTGGCGTTCAGGTCGAGGAGCCGGATCGTCTCGTCGCCGCGTCTCGCCTCGTCGATCGGCGGTACCCAGTTGGTCGTCGATCCGGCCCAGGGCTCGACTTCGCCGTTGTCCCGGAACCGGAGATGCCACTCGGGCCAGTCCTCGCACGGGTCGAGGAGTGCTCCTCGGTCCAGGAACTCGGCCGGATCGAACTGCCCGTCGGGTTGGGGTGGGACGGCCCGTCCATCGATCACCGGGAAGTTGGTGCGTTTCAGCGAGACGATTTCGCCGGTCGCCAGATACCAGTTGCGCCACCACGTCGCTGTCCACCAGTAGTGCTCGGCCGACGACCCGAGCGTCTCGTCGTAGGCGTCGGCCGCCGGTCGGTGGAGGTGAAAGAACACGTCCTTGGTCCGGACCTCGGTGTACGCACAGGTGCTGTCGAAGACCTCCAGGAGGTGATCCATCGCCAGACGTTCGACCTCGTACAGCGACGACGAGGGGTCGAGCTTGGTCTGGGTCGCCCGGGTGCCGCCTCCTGCCTGGAACGACTCGTACTCCTGCTTGAGCCGGGCGAACTCGTCCGTCGCCACGAAGGCCGGCGGGTCGCCCCGCTCGATGCGCCTCACGCGTCGCCCTCCTCATCGATCGGTTGGCGTGGAGCACGGGCGCCCGGCGCCACCCGCAGGGCCGGCGCCGGCTTCGGCGCGCTGGTCCACAGGGGCACGCGAGGGCTGCGCTCCTCGACGGACTCGATGGCATCGGCCAGCGCCCGCAGGCCGGCGGGCAGCATGACCCGGTTGGCACCTTCACCGGCAGCGCCCTCGATCAGGGCCTCGGCGAGTGCTGCCTGGTCGCGGTTGTTGAACTCGTAGCTCGGCGGGGGATCGGCCAGCAGGTCGGCCCCGTAGCCGCCCCGGTCGAACTCGCGAGCCAGCGAGGTGAGGGTGCCCTGCACGAGCGACAGGCCGGTGAGCAATCGGATCCGACGGTGGTTCTCCCAGGACACGACCCGGTCTCCGTCGGGTGGCGTCGTGTAGGCGTGGACCAGCTCCGCCCCGGCGCAACGGCCCCGCTCGGCCAAGCCGTCCAGGATCTCGGGAGGCATCGTGAGGTTCATGCCGCCCTCTTTCGAGTTGTGCGAGATGTGGATGGTCCGGTCGCGGTAGCCGGGAACGAGGATCTGCTGGTTGTCGACCCAGTTCTGCATGGTGTCGGCGATCGCTCGCAGGAACCCTCCAACACTGCCCAGCCCTGGCTCGGCGGGCCACCGCGTCCACCAGTCCCGCTGGCCCGATCGGTTGTCGGGCGGCAGGAAGACGTTCTGGCATTCGTCGGCGCTCTGCGGGTATCGCCGATGGAACGGGCGCAGATTGATCGCGAACGTGGGGCGGGAGGGGAGCAGGCGGTCGAAGTACGACACCGGGAAGTTGCTGGTGATGCCGCCATCGGAGAACCACACGGGCTCCCGGGGTGCGTCGGTGCCGAGCGACCAGTCGTTCCCGTGGAGGGGCACCGCCGAGATCAGGATCGGGAAGCTGAGGCTCATCCGAGTTGCCACGACGATCGGCAACAGCCCCGGCTTGGGGAGTGCCACCAGGCCCTCGGGGAGCTCCTCTTCGGGGGCCACGCGGATCAGATAGTCGACGACCCGGTCGGGGAAGATGCGCCGGAAGTCGTCCTCCCGGAAGGCGAACGACGATCCGAGATCGTCGGGCAGCCGATAGGGGCGCCCCTCGGTCAGCGAGGTCGTCTGCATCTGCAGGTTGATGGCCGGGTCGCCCATCGGATCGCTGCTCCGGCGATCCGGCGGACCCTCCCAGAGGTCCGAAAAGGTCAGGGGATCGCCGCTGGCATCGCGCCCGGCCAGCTCGTCCAGGTAATCCGTCAACCAATCGCACAGCGACACCTCGCCGCTGGCGCTGTCCGAGCCACTCACCAGCCCGTAGCCGTTCTCGGTCACGGCGCGCCCGGCCCGCAGCGCCGTCGAGATGGCCCCACCGATCGCCAGTCCGGCCAGCGCCACGACGACGACGGCCACCACTGCGACGATCTGGAGGATCCGATCGTTCGGTGGGGATGCCAGCAAGGCGACCAGCGGGTACACCCCGAGCAGCAGCCCGAGGATCGGCATCCAGGCGTGCCGGCCTGCGAGGCCGTGTCGAGTCGTCGCCCACAGGGTTCGCACGAGCTTGCGGACCTTGGATCCCTCGCCGAGCGCCGACAGCAGCATGCCGTGATAGGGGCTGGTCGCCTCGGACGGCTGGAAGAGCCCCACGAGGTGGTCGTCCTCTGAGAGCCATGACGGGAGCTTGGCCAAGCCGACGAACCCGGCGCCCGGCCGGTCGCTGCCCCGGCCGTACTCGGCAGCCGCGGCGGCCGCCGCAGCGATCGCGCCAGCCGAGGTGCCACCGACCGAGCGGAACCGGTAGGCCGCCGCCAGCTCACACGCCGCCAACGGGTACAGCACACCGCTGGTGATGCCGCCCTTCATGACCACGTCACACTCACGTTGCGGGTCGCGATAGGTGTCAGGATCGGTCAGCCGATCGAGGGTGCGGGCGTCGGTCATGGTGATGCTCCCTGGTGGCGCCCGACGAACCCGGCGCGGCCGAGCGGAGTCGGGCCGGTCGATTCCCAGATGCTCGAAGCTACACCGGCGGTGCGGACCTCGAACGGTCAGTCACCGAGCGGCTGTACGGGCGCGGGGAGCACGGGGCTACCCTCCCCGCCCATGCCGATCGAAGGTGACTACGCGCCGAGCACATGGGGCTGGGTGCGCCAGCAGGTCGAGGAATACGAGGCGTCCGGAGGGACCGAGGCCAACACGCTTCGGGACACCGGTCTGCCGGTCATCATCGTGACGATGGTCGGGCACAGGACGGGCAAGGTTCGCAAGATCGCTCTGATGAGGGTCGAGCACGGCGGCGAATACGCCCTGGTCGCATCCATGGGCGGAGCTCCCCGACACCCGAGCTGGTACTGGAACCTCACCGCCCATCCGCAGGTGACGATCCAGGACGGGGCGGTGCCGTTCGACGCCACCGTGCGCCTGGTGGAGGGTGAGGAGCGCGCTGAGTGGTGGGAGCGATCCGTGGCCGCCTACCCGCCGTACGCCGAGTACCAGGAGCGCACCGAGCGGGAGATTCCGGTCTTCGTCGCCAGCCCGATGTGATCGGTCACGGTCATCCGCCGAAGTTCGGCGCGCTCGGGTCGCTCTTTCGGCTCGTCGGGAGAGCCAGCCGAAGCTCGATGTGAGGGTGACCGGAGCTTTCGGTCGTCGAGGACTTCACGATCCTCATCCCATGCTTCTCATACAGGTTGATAGCCGGATCGTTGCCTTGCTTGGTGAGCGTCCACGCTTGGTCGCCGAGGTCGTCCATGGCACGACTCAACAGGCGGTCGCCGATGCCCCGTGCATGGTGTGCTGGATCGACATAGAGCCACGAGAGATATCCGCTTCCGGCCCATTCCCCTCGATCACGCCAGGCGACGAAGCCGACGACCTCATCGCCGATGCACGCCACCACTGCAGTGTTCCGGCGGAGAAAGGTGTCCAAGCTCTCTTCGTCAGGCATCGGGCGGAACGCTCCCGGGTCGATGCCGGACACGCTCAGCTCCACGCTCGCCGCCCGCTCGTAGAGATCGCAGATCGCATCCCAATCTCCGGGATCGAAGGGGCGGATCCGGGGCTCGACTCTGGCCGAGCGTGGACGCATCGGTTCCCCCACATCGGATGGTTCGCCGCAGAGTGTACGAGTTGGTCTGGCGGCCTCGGCACCGAGCGGGAGATCCCGGTCTTCGTCGCCAGCCCGATGTGATCGCCCTCTAGCCTCGGCGGATGGCCGAATCGATGCTGGGTGTACGGGACCTGCGCAAGGCCTACGGGCCGGTGCAGGCCCTCGACGGCGTCAGCTTGACGCTGGAGGCGGGCGACATCATGGGCTTGCTCGGTCCGAACGGGGCCGGCAAGACCACGCTGGTGTCGATCATCTGCGGCTTGCGGCGGGCCGATGCCGGCTCCGTGCACGTCAATGGGATCGACGCGCTGGCCCATCCCGGCAAGGCCCGCCAGCACCTGGGCCTCGCCCCCCAGGAACTCGGGATCTACCCGATCGACACGGTCCGCCAGAACCTCCGCCTCTTCGCCGAGCTGGCCGGCCTTCGGGCACCGGCGCTGGCCTCGTCCATCGAGGGGGTGGCGGTGGCGTTGCGCCTCGACGACCTGATGGACCGCAAGGCGGCCGAGCTGTCGGGCGGTCAGAAGCGACGTCTCCACACGGCGCTGGCGCTCGTGCACCGACCGCCACTCATCCTGCTCGACGAGCCGACGGTCGGCGCCGACGTCGATACCCGGGCTGCCTTGATCGAGGTGGTCAGCGAGGTGGCCGGCCAGGGCTCCGCGGTCCTCTATTCCACCCACTACCTGCACGAGATCGAGGATCTCGGCGCCCGGGTGGTGATCGTGGACCGGGGCGCCGTCATCGCCGAAGGGTCGCTCGAGGACCTCGTCGCCTCCGATGGCGGGACCTACGTCGAGTTGACCTTCGACGGCGCCACCCCGACCCTCGATGGTTCCTTCGACCAGGAGATCGTCGGTGACGTGCTGAGGGTGAGCGTCGCCGACCCGACCCGCGGCATGGCGAGGATCATGACGGCGCTCGGCTCGGACGTCGCACGGCTGCAGGGCGTCGAGATGATCAAACCGAGCCTCGAGGCGGTGTTCCTCTCGCTGACCGGGCGGCGCTATGACGCCGAGACGGAGGAGGTGGGCGATGTCGTGGCGCCGTAGCTGGGCCTTGATCCGTCACGAGATGAAGGCGCTGGCCGACGACCCTGGCAGCCTGGTGTTCCTCATCATCATGCCGCTGCTGATGATGGGCCTGATGAAGCCGCTCTTCGGCCTGTCGCTGCAGTCGGAGGGATTCCTGAGCGCCAACGGCTCCGAGCAGTCGGTGCCCGGGATGGCGGCGATGTTCGCGACCTTCACGGGCAGTTTCGCCGGATTCACCTTCTTCCGTGAGCACGGATGGCACACGTGGGACCGGCTGCGGGCCAGTCAAGCCACCACCGCCGACATCATGGTCGGCAAGCTCACGCCGACCCTGATCATCGCCCTGGTCCAGATACTGACGCTCTTCTGGCTGGGCGTGGTCTTGTTCGACCTGGTGATCCGCGGCTCGCTGACCGCGCTGGTGATGATCGTGCTGGCCTTCTCCCTGAGCATGCTGTCGTTCGGGATGGCGATCACCGCCCTCAGCCGGACGTCGCTGCAGCTGAACACCTTCGTCAACCTGTTCGGGATGGTGTTCGCCGGCGTCGGCGGCGCCCTCGTCCCCCTCGCGGTGCTCCCGGAGTGGGTGCAGAGCATCGCTGCCTTCGTGCCGACCTTCTGGGCGATGGACGGTTTCCTCGAGGTCATCCTCGAAGGGGCCGTGTGGACCGATGTGGTGCCCCAGTTCGTCGTCCTGATGCTGTTCACGGCCGTATTCGGGGCGGTGGCGGCGGTCAAGTTCCGCTTCGAGGAATCCAAGGTGTATGTGGCGTAGGTGAGGACCCAGTCCCGCGGTCAGAACACGGCGATCGGGTTGACGGGTGAGCCCGTGCCGCCGGCGAGACGGAGGGGGGCGATCACGCACAAGAACTCCCAGCGACTCAGCTCGGCGCACACCGGTGCCACCTCCTCGAGGTTCATGTTGTCGACCAGGTGCACGCCCATCGCCACCAGGGCGAGGATGTGGACCGGCGACGAGAGACCGTCGACGGCGCTCGGGCGCGAGTCGCTGTCGCCGTCCGAGCCCAGCACCGCGATCTGGCGCTCGGCCAGCCAGGCCATGGAGGTGGGGTTCAAGCCGGCACTGAAGTTCTTCGGATCCCACACGCCCAGTGCGTCACGGCGAGCCCGGTGCCCGGTGCGGAGGAAGACCAGGTCGCCGGTGCCCACGGAGACCCCCTGAGCGTCGGCGATGGCACTCAGCTCGTCGGGGCCGACGGCGGTCCCCGGCTCCAACCACTCGACCTGGCGATGGCGGGCTGCGTCGAGAAGGACGCCCCTGCCGACGATGCCCGGCGCCCCGGCCAGCACATCCCCGAACGATGCGCCGTCCTCGCCCAGCACGTCGGCAGCCGTCACGCCGTCGTAGAGCCGGCCCTCGAATCCGTAGTGGCAGAACGCGTCGAGGTGGGTGACCGCCTTGCCGTGATAGGCGGCGCCGACGTAATCCTTGGTTGCTCCGGTGCCCTCGACGACCAGATCGGTCATGTGATGGTCGACCGGGGTCGGGTTGTCGGGTCCCTCGACCGTGTCGAGGTCGTGGGCCATGCTGACCGAACGGCCGTCGGTGGCCAGTGCCGCGGCGGCGGCCAGTTGGGCAGGCCCGATGTGGTTGAGCGAGCCGCGCCCGTCCTCCCAGCGGCCCCAGGTCTTCAGCTGCTCGAAGAGCTCGTCGAAGGTCGATCGATCCATCGGCGCACCCTACCGAGGGCGAAGATCCGGTCCAGGAGGCGCTAGAAGATCATCCTCTGGCGTGCGGGTTCGGGGGTCGACGGAAGGGCGGCGATGTCGGCCAGCACCTCGGTCGCCATGAGCATGAGGTCACGCTCGTGCCGAAGCCTGTCCACCGACTCGTCGTCGAGCTCGTAGCGCACGCCGTCGACGACTTCGCCGAGGGTGTCGTTGCCCGCCCGGATGGCGATCTCGGCCATGGCGGTTCGGAGCATTTGCGCCAGCTGCTCGCTGCTCAGTTCGGCGGCGGTGTGATCGAGTGGATTCGAGTACTGCATCGTGACCTCCGTGGTCTGGTCACTGCCTACCCTGCGCCCCCGCGCTTCAACCCCGCTGAATGCTCGCTTGTGATCTGCTTGGAGTCGCCCGCTCAGCCGTTCAGCTCGTCGCGCCACGCCAGCCAGTCGGCGCCGGTGTCGACGTCCCAGTCGGGACCGTTGAAGCCGAGGGTGAACTCGCTGAACCCCATCTCGACGAGCGCCGGAGCCTCGTCGGCCAGGAACCGGTCGAAGTCACCGGGCTGGATTCCCACGCTCCAGATGATGTCGCTGGGGTCGCGTCCCGCCTCGTCGCACCATCCCTGCAGCGCTTCGACCTTCGGCTCAAGCTCGGCGGCGTGCTGGGGGAAGGCGGCGTGCCAACGATCGGCGTGGTCGGCGACCGCCCGCAGCGTGATCTTCTCACCGACCCCGGCGATGAGGATCGGCATGTCACGCACGGGAGGAGGGTTCAGCTTCCCGAGCCGGGCCTCGATGCGGGGCAGGTTCTCCCGCATCGCCCGCAGCCGAGTGCCGAACGTGCCGAACTCATAGCCGTACTCGTCGTAGTCACGCTTGAACCAGCCGCCGCCGATCCCGAGCACGAAGCGGCCCCCGGCGATGTTGTCGATCGTCCCGGCCATCGTGGCCAGCAGGTCGGGGTTCCGGTACGAGTTGCAGGCGACGAGCGGGCCGATCTCGATCGACGACGTCTGCTCGGCCCATGCCCCGAGCGTGGTGAAACACTCGTAGTGGGGACCGTCGGGATCGCCGTAGAGCGGGTAGAAGTGGTCCCAGTTGTAGGCGATGTCGTAGCCGAGCGTCTCGGCCTTCGCCACCGAGCTCCTCAGCGACTCGTACGTACCTTGCTGGGGGTGCAGCTGCGCACCGATGCGGATCGTATGTGCCATGGCCCGGCAGCCTATGCGCGATGCCGAGATGCGCGAGCACAGTCAGCCGGCGAGCAACCAACGAGCCCGCCGCCAGGCGACCGCATAGTGGATCACGGTGGCGGCGCCGAGTGCCACGGTGGCTCCCGTGAGGTCGGCGATCGCGAAGCCGCCGAACCCGGCCGCCAGCACGATCAGCTCGAGCGCCAGCCGGGTGGGACCGGAGACCGGTCGGGGTGCGTTCCCCGATCGGCTCGGATCGTCGGGGACGTTGAACGTGCCCCAGACGGTGGCCGCGAGCAGGGGCGCGGCGATCCCCAGTGGCCAGCGCAGCGGCCCCTCGACGAGGTGCCACGCACCCACGACGAGCCCGGCGAGCGCCGCCAGCTCGAGGGCGAAGCGCAGCGCCAGGTTCCAGGCTGCCATGGGCGGGGGAGAGGACGGCACCGGCGCAGCCTACGTATCTGTCGCACCCGGCCCATACGGTCGATGCACCAGGAGGAAAGGACCGCCATGAGGGTGCTCATCGCCACCCGCCAGCGCCAGGGTCACCGACCGGACGACTATTTCCACGCGGTCGACGGCGAGCTGGTGCGACTTCCCACCGAACCGTGCATCGATCATCTCTGCCCGTGCGGCAATGCCGTCATCGGAGTGGCCAGCTCCAAGGCCACGACCACCTTCACGGTGGGTGAACGGGACCTCGATCAGGGCGCCTACGCGGAGATGATCCGCGAGTCGTTGACCCGGGACGGGCTCATCGAGGCCTTCGACGAGGCGATGCTCGCCGCCTACACACAACGCCACCTCGAGATCGCCGAGGAGGCCCCGGACGGCGCCGTGATGAGGGTGCGCTTCCAGGACGCCGGTCGGGTGCAGGAGTAGGGACGTCGGAGGCACCGAGACCCCCTCACGGCGCAGGTCGGCCGTTGCGGACCCACTCGGCCACCTGCTCGGCGAGCGGGGCGACGAGTGCGGCACACTCGCCTGTCAACGCCAGTCCTCCGTTCTGGACGAAGGTACCCGGCTCGTACGCCGCCGGCCGGCAGAACGCTTCCAAACCCGTCGGGTCGAACAGAGTCAGATACTGGGCGTAGGCAGCGTTCACCGCTGCAAGGTCGCCACCCCGGTACGCCTGCCAGTCCACGAGGCCATCCACGACGATGAAGGGCGCCACCATCTCGACCACACCGAGCTCAGCGGCGACCGGGTCGCTCGAGGTGGCACGACACCGCACCGAGATCGGCTCGATGGCCGGTGGGACGATGGCACACTCATCGATGATCGTGGGCAGGCCGTGTGTCGAGAAGGCCGCCGCCCACTCATGCACCCGTCGATCTTCGATGCTGCGTGTGGCGGGACCCGATCGAGCGAGCACTTCGTCCATGTCGCCCGCCTCGAGCGCCACCAGCCACTCCTCGACAGCCTGGAGCGCCCGCGCTCCCACCGTGGTGGCGGGGTCCGACGGTTCGGCCGGCTGGAATGGGCGCGATGCGCTCCACCATCCCCACACGGCGCCCGCCGCCACGACGGCGAGTGCTGCGGCCGCAACGGCTCGCGGCCACGACCGTTGGTGACGCTGATCCGCTCGACGAA
This sequence comes from Acidimicrobiia bacterium, assembly GCA_052032125.1. Classification (GTDB taxonomy): domain Bacteria; phylum Actinomycetota; class Acidimicrobiia; order Spongiisociales; family Spongiisociaceae; genus JBPEXB01. The sequence goes on along the minus strand of JBPEXB010000652.1, from coordinate 4,949 downwards.
CGAGCATCCTCGTGCGGTGTGTCGGCTCGGCGTCGGTGAACGGCTGAGGGTCCGCAGTGATCGCCCGATCGTCCGGCACCGGATTGGCCGCCACGAACAGGTCGTAGATCTGCTCGACGTCGCTCATCGACCCTCCCTCATGCGGACAGATCCGGCTGGGGCGCCAGCCGGAAGTCGCTCGTACTCCCGGGCGAGTCGCTTCTTGGCGCGGTGGAACCGCTGATCGACGGCCGCAACTGAGATCCCGAGCACCGTGGCTATCTCAGAGTGTGGTAATTGCTCCCACCCGGCGAGTCGAAGGATCTCCCGGTCGGGGAGTCGAAGCCGACCCGCCGCTTCGACGACTCGGCGGTCCTCGAGCCGACGAACGACCACGGTCTCCGGATCAGGCGGCGGCGACTCTGCGAGGCCGGCCATCCGTTCCTCCAGCCGGTGCCGGCGACGCCGGCCCCTCCAGTGGTGGCTGAGGACCCGATACGCGATTCCGTAGAGCCACGAGCGGATCTTGTCGTCCGCGGGACGCGCCTCGATCTTGCGCCACGCGATCGTGAACACCTCCGACACGACATCGTGGGCATCCGATGGCGCCAGACGTCGCAGGCAATAGGCCAGCACTGCGGAGTGGTGGGCGCGATACAGCCGATCGAACACGTTCTCCGCCGAGTGGTTTCCGGCCACGTCGACTCGCTCCTCGGACGCGGATGCTCGGTCCATGTCTGTGTGTGCCCGCGAAGGGATGTGTCCTGACACTACGGCTCGGCGAGGAAGCCCGGCCCCCCGGCGAGGAGCGTGAAGTGTCAGGGGATCAGCCGCGCCGGGCACACAGGGACCAGGTAGTCGATGGAGGTCGATGTGAGGGCGGTTCGGGCGTGTGTCCTGGTGGGGATCCTGGTCGTGTCAGCGTGCACTGGACCCGATCAGACGGAGGTCGAGGGGACCTTGGCGATCGTCAATGGAACCCTGATCGACGGGACCGGTGCGGAGCCCGTTCTCGATGCCGTGGTGGTCATCGAAGGCGATCGCATCGTCGCCGCCGGGCCGAGTTCTGCGTGGACCTTTCCCGACAACCTCGAGGTGATCGACGCTCAGGGGGGCACCATTCTTCCGGGTCTCGTGGACACCCACACTCACCTCCTCTCCAGGATCCGCTACGACGAGGTCGGTGCAATCGAGGACCGTTCGATCTCGTTGTACGTCGAACTGCCGCTCCAAGCAGGTGTCACGACCTTCCGCGACGCCGGCTCGCCCTATGGGTTCGGTGCCGACCTGGCCGCCCTGCGGAAGGACCTCGCCGCGTGGGACGGGATGCTGCCGAATGTGGTCGTCGGTGGCCCACTCCTCGCCATGGAGGGCGCCGTGGCGTTGGAGCGGTTTGCCGGCCAGGGCGCATCCGTGGCCAACGCCGATGAGGCAGCCGCTCTCACCGTGTCGCTCCTCGAGAATGGAATCGACCAGATCAAGATCATGATCGAGACGGATCTCTTCGGCAGCTCGTCTCCGTCGCTCGGTCCGGGAGAAGTGGCCGCCATCACCGACGCAGCCCATGAGCGCGGAGCACGCGTGTTCGCCCATGTCAGCGACGCGGACGAGGCCCGGCTGGCGCTTGCCAACGGGGTCGATGAGCTGACCCACTGGCCGGGATCCGACCGGATCCCTGACGACGTCGTCACCGCGTTGGCCGAACAGGGTGTGCCGGTCGGCACCACCTTCTCGATCATTCAGCCATACGAAGGCGACGTCCGCCGTCTGCTCGATGCCGGAGTGCGGATCGTGGTCAGCACCGACGCTCCCGGGGCCACCGCGGTCACGGGTATCGCCGGTGAGCTGTACCGGATGGTGGAGGCGGGCATGACCCCCATGGAAGCGATCGTGGCCGCCACCCGCGATGGCGCCGAGGCGGTTGGCCTCGGAGGTGACGTTGGCACGATCGAGGTCGGCAGGATCGCCGACCTCGTGATCATCGAGGGAGATCCGCTCGAGAACATCGCAACCGTGTCGGCGGTGCTGGTGACCGTCAGGGCCGGCGTGGTCGCGTTCGAGGCCTAGCCGTCGCACGAGAAGAGGCCCCGGCGGCGTACCGGGGCCTCTCTCCGTGTGAACGCTGGCGCGTTCAGGTTCAGTTGAGGTCGTAACGGACGATCTCGATACCGTCCTCGGTCGTGTTCAGGACCCAGAAGCCGCCGTAGGCATAGCGGAAGGTCCCGAACGATCCGGTGGTGGCCCAGCGCTCGACCTCGAAGGTATGAGCAGTGGTCACCAGCGAGCCGTCGGTGCCGGTCCCCATCTCGACCAACGTGATCGGAGCGACGCCGTCGACGTACTCGCCGCCGAACATGGCGAGGGCGCCGTCGGTGTAGCCGCTGTACTTGAACACCTCGGTGAAGAAGGCGGTCTCTGACGTCACGTCGTAGATGGTCAGGGGTGCATCTCCGGGAGGCTGCACCTGGACCTCGATGCCGGCGTCGTAGGAGACGACGAGGGTGGTCGGGCCCGGGAGCTCATCTGTCACGGTCTGCGACAGCGGACCGAGGACTTCGCCGTCTTCGTCGACCACGGCCATCCACTGCGGCTGCGAGGCAGGCGCCGCCCAGAACACGCCGTCCGGCGTCGCCCGCAGGTCGCCGTTGATCGTGATCCCGGGAGCCGGACCGCGGTCGAGGACCTCACCGGTGTCCGCCGAGAGCACGACGATGTCGTACGGGTCGGTGGCACGGTTCGTCATCCCCACGACGACGACCGTGTCGTTGAACACCGCCATCGCGTCGGGCACGAGGTCGGAGGCGTCGAAGGTGGCGATCTGCGACGGCTGCTCGCCGACCTCGAATCGCATCAACCGGAGGTTCTGGCTGTCGAGGACGATCACGCCGTCCTGGTCGAACACGTCGAAGCAGCACGGGCCGGCGTCCTTGTCCCAGCCGATCTGCGCGGCACCGTCACCCCACGTGGCGCTGGCGACCAGCGTGCCCTCGAGGGGCGCAGCCACAAGGTCCGCCACATTCACGTCGTAGTTGATGTCGGTGGTGGTGGGGACGGTCGTCGGCGGGATGGTCGTGGCCGGGATCGTCGTGACCGGGGTGGACGTCGGCGTGGTCGGCCCGACGGTGGTCGGCGTCGTCGGCTCGCTCGTCGAAGGAGAGCCGAACAGCGTCGTCGCCACCGAGGTGGGCGCCGTCTGTGTGGTGGTGGTCGTCCCATCCTCCGTGCCCCGCCCGGCGAGCAGCAGCGCGATGGGGATGACGATCAGCACCGCGAGGATGGCGATCGCGATCCAGAGCCACTTCAGCGAGCTCGACTTGGGTTCAGGCGCGTCAGGAGTCACCTTGTTCGGTGTCAGGGTTGCCATGTAGTTCCTTTTCCTCCAAGAAAAGAAGGCGCTGGCGGCGCCGGGGTGTGCGGCCGTTTCGACCGCGACGCATGGTGCATCCAGCGATATGACGCCTCAGTGCCGGGAGAAGTTCAACCGGTTTTTTCGAAACTTTGGTGGCGTCACAACGCAATGGATCCCGGTCCGTGCCGGGATCCAGAGGCCGGGTGTGACCGGCTCAGTCGTCGGCCATCGAAGCCAGCACCGGGACGGCGACGAGCACGAGCAGCAGCGCGATCAGCGCCACCCACTTGCCCTTCGACCGCTTCTTGGCGGGTGCGTCGGTGGCTGGACTCTTCTTCCCCATCGGGTGTCTCCCTGGTCGGTTGTGCGACGCGGCGCGTCGGGAGGCGATCTCGCATCCACTCCTTTCAACGCCGAACATGCCGGATCGGTTCACATGAATTTCGCGTTCTCGCCACCTCTGTGGCCTGGAAGATCCAGGGAGGCTGACTCAAGCCGGTGGCTGGGGGGCCGATGCCCAATCGACACACACAGGGCAGGGCACCATGGACATCCGAAGAGACGATCGCGGCTTCACCCTCGTCGAGCTGATGATCGTGGTCCTCGTGATCTCCATCCTGATCGCCATCGCCATCCCGACGTTCCTGGGCGCCCGCCAGCGGGCTCAGGACCGGGCCGCACAACAGCTCCTTCGCAACGGGCTCGTCGCCGCGCAGATCATGCTGGACGACAACGACCGCACCGTGCCATCGCAGGCCCAGATGATCGTGGAGTTGGCTGCCATCGAACCGTCGATCACCTGGGTCGATCACGTGGTCGACGCCCAGGAGGCCAACACGACGATCGGGCTCGACGACGAGCCGACGTTCCTCACCATGGCGACCGGGTCGAGGACCGGCAACTGCTATTACCTGCGGGTGTACACGACGGCCGGCGATGACCGGCATGTGGCCCCGGCGTCGCCGTGCCGGGCGCACGACGGCGAGGGCACCGTCGCCCCCTCCGGTTGGTAGCCGAAGGGGAACTACCGCTTCTGCTCGAACGTCTCAACGGGGTCCGTACTTCTCTTCAGGAGGCACACGTGCCCCGTATCCGTTCCTTGTTCATCCTGCTCGCCGGGCTGGCATTGGTCGCCGTTGCCTGTGGCGGCGGTGAGGAGCCGGCTGCGTCACCGATACCCGACCCGACCGAGCCCGGGATCTCCAGTGCCTGTCTCGCCGACACGCCCGACTGCGACGACACGGTGGTCCCCGGCGAAGAGCCGACGCCCGACGACTCGGGCGAGGGCGATGTCACGTCAGGGGTCGTGATCCCCGCCGGCGGGATCACCATCGCCGAAGCCCTCGCCGAAGCCAGCGGCGGCACCGTGGCGCTGAGCGCCTTCGTCTTCATCGACGATGGCGGAGCCCGGGTGTGTGACGCCGTGGCCGAGTCCTTCCCCCCGCAATGTGGCGGTGAGAGCCTCGAGCTCTCCACCATCGAGACCGTCGACCCCGACGACCTCGAAGAGGCGCAGGGGATCCGCTGGACCAACGACCGGATCACGCTGTTCGGTGAGATCGTCGATGGGATCTTCGTCATCGACCCGATGACGACCGGCTGATCCCCACCATGACCGCAC
>JBPEXB010000651.1:0-2248 GCA_052032125.1 Acidimicrobiia bacterium | reverse complement strand
TGGATCGTCTGCTCGGAGCCGAGGCTGTCGCGGTGGAGCATCTCGCCGGCGACCAGCCACGTGACGGTCTGCAGTCCGATGTGCGGGTGCGGGCCGATGCCGATCGGGTCGTCCTCGTCGTAGGTGGACGGACCCATGTGGTCGGCGAAGCACCACGAGCCGACCGTGCGCCGGTCCCGTCGGGGGAGTGCTCGCCGCACCGGGTGGTTGCCGACGGTGCTGGCCCTGCTCTCGGTGACCTCCATCCGAGAGACGGTACGCCGTCCCGTCGGCGCTGCCACCGTGGTGGCGAGGAGCAGCGACGATCACATATCTTCACATCTGTGCAGATGTCGGAGGACGAGGTCCGGTCGTTGGCGGACGGGTTCAAGCTGCTGGGGGAGCCGACCCGGGTCCGGCTGCTCTACGCCCTGCTGGCCGCGGGGGAGATGAACGTCGGGGACCTCGCCGCCGAGGTCGGCGTCACCGAGACGACCGTGTCGCACGCCCTGCGGCTGCTGCGGGCGGCGGGGATCGTGCGCAACCGGCGCGACGGTCGGTCGATCTACTACCGACTCGACGACGATCACGTCCGCCAGCTGCTCGAGATCTCCCGCGAGCACGTCCTGCACGAGGCGGGTGCGTGATGGGACACGACCACGGCCACGCACACAACCACGGCGCCGGGGCCCTCCGGGCGGGCGCCCGGCACCAGAAGCGCCTGGCGATCTCGTTCGGTCTGATCGCGGTGTTCTTCGTGGTCGAGGCGGTCGGCGGCATCCTCACCAACTCGCTCGCGCTCCTGTCCGACGCCGGTCACATGCTCACCGACGTCATCGGCCTCGGCATGGCCCTCGCGGCGATCCAGCTCGCGACCCGCCACGCCCGGCGCGACGACGCCGGGCAACACACCTTCGGTCTGTACCGGCTCGAGATCCTGGCGGCCTTCGTGAACGCCCTGCTGTTGTTCGGGGTCGCGATCTACGTCCTCGTCGAGGCCGTGCGCCGTGTGACCAGCGATCCCGAGGTGCTCGGTGTGCCGATGCTCGTCATCGCGACACTCGGGCTCGTGGTCAACCTGATCGCCTTCGCTCTCCTGCGAGAGGGGGCGAAGGAGAGCATCAACGTCGAGGGTGCGTACCTCGAGGTGCTCGCCGACACGCTCGGGTCCGTCGGCGTCATCGTGGCCGCGATCCTGCTCGAGGTGTTCGGGTGGACCTGGGTCGACCCCGTCGTCGGTGCGGCGATCGGCCTGTGGATCCTGCCGCGCACCTACCGGCTCGGCGCGCAGGCCGTCCGCGTCCTGCTCCAGGCCGCCCCACCGGGGACCGACCTCGCCGGGATGGCCGAGGATCTCGGATCCCTCGCCGGCGTCATCGATGTCCACGACCTGCACGTGTGGACCCTGACATCCGACATGGAGAACGCGTCGGTCCACCTGGTCATCGACGACGACGTGGACAGCCATCGCGTCCTCGACCAGGCACGCGAGCTGTTGCAGGGGCGCTATGCGATCGCCCACGCGACCCTGCAGGTCGAACCAGCATCTCACCGGGGTTGCGACGAGCTCGAGTGGTGATTCACGCTTCTGTCATGAGCACCATCGACGACGTCGTCACCGCCAACGCCGCCTACGCCGAGAACGCGCACCGCGCCGGACTCGACACCGTCCCGCAGCGCAACGTCCTGGTGGTCACCTGCATGGACACCCGGCTCGACGTACTGCCGATGCTCGGGCTCGAACTCGGCCAGGCCCACATCGTCCGCAACGCCGGTGGCATCGTCACCGACGACGCCCTCCGGTCGATCGTGATCTCACAGCGCAAGCTGGCGACGACGGAGATCGCCGTGGTCCAGCACAGCAAGTGCGGGCTGCTGGGTCTGCGCGACGACGAGTTCTGGGACGAGATCGAGGCCGACACCGGTGAGCGCCCGGACTTCGCGACCCACGGGTTCGACGACTTCGACGAGAGCGTCCGCCGCTCGATGGAGCGCATCCACGCCAACCCGTTCATCCCCCACAAGAACGTCCGGGGGTTCGTCATCGACGTCGACTCGGGGCTGCTCCGCGAGGTCAGTCGCTGACTCGCCGGCCGCGGGGACTCCACCGCGGCCGCATCGCCAGGTCCTCGTCCATCGGTCCCTCGCTCAGCTGCTCGGGACGTCCGTGCGCTTCGCGATGCGCTCGATACCAGGCGCCGTAGCGGCGCGCGGCCCAACTCGCGGTCGCACCGTGCAGCAACACCGACGCGAAGACGGTCCACGAGAC
>JBPEXB010000650.1:0-11712 GCA_052032125.1 Acidimicrobiia bacterium | reverse complement strand
TACTGAGTACTGAGTACTGACTACTCAGTACTGCGGCGGAGCCGCCCTAGAAGTCCATCCCTGCGCCGTGGTCGTGGCCACCGGGCATCGCCGGGGAGTCTTCCTTGTGCTCGGCGATCAGCGCCTCGGTCGTGAGCAGCAGCGCCGCGATGGAGGCTGCGTTCTGGACCGTGGAGCGGGTCACCTTGGCGGGATCGGGGATACCGGCCGCCAGCATGTCACCGAACTCGCCGGTGGCGGCGTTGAAGCCGTAGTTGCCCTCGCCACCGCGGACCTTGTCCACGATGACACCCGGCTCGTGCCCGGCGTTGAAGGCGATCTGGCGCAGCGGCTCTTCGAGCGCACGGCGCACGATGGCCCGGCCGATCTTCTCGTCGTCTCCGCCACCGCGAGCCTTGTCGACTGCCGCCTGCGCACGGAGCAGAGCGACGCCACCACCGGCGACGATGCCCTCCTCGACCGACGCCCGGGTCGCCGAGACGGCGTCCTCGATGCGGTGCTTCTTCTCCTTCAGCTCCACCTCGGTGGCAGCGCCGACCTTGATGACGGCCACGCCGCCGGCCAGCTTGGCGAGCCGCTCCTGGAGCTTCTCGCGATCCCAGTCGGAGTCGGTGTTGTCGATCTCACGCTCGATCTGCTTGATGCGAGCCTCGACCGCCGACGCCTCACCGGCGCCATCGACGATGGTGGTGTTGTCCTTCGACACGATGACCCGGCGGGCCCGGCCCAGCATGTCGAGCGCCACACCGTCGAGCTTGAGGCCGACCTCCTCGGAGATGACCGTGCCGCCCGTGAGGATGGCGATGTCCTGGAGCATGGCCTTGCGCCGCTCACCGAAGCCAGGGGCCTTGACCGCCAGCGACGAGAACGTGCCGCGGATCTTGTTGACGACCAGGGTGGCCAGAGCCTCGCCCTCGACGTCCTCCGCCAGGACCATGACCGGCTTGCCGGTCTGCATGATCTTCTCGAGCACCGGCAGCATGTCGTTGACCGAGCTGATCTTCTGATTGGCGATCAGGATGTAGGGCTCGTCGAGCACCGCTTCCTGAGTGTCGGGATCAGTGATGAAGTACGGCGAGATGTAGCCCTTGTCGAACTGCATGCCCTCGGTGAACTCGAGCTCCAGACCGAAGGTCTGGCCCTCCTCCACCGTGATGACGCCGTCCTTGCCGGCACTCTCGAACGCCTCGGCGATCTTGGCGCCGATCTCCGCATCGGCCGCCGAGATGGACGCCACGGAGGCGATCTCCTCGGTGGTCTCGATGTCCTTGGAGAAATCGCCGATGAACTCGACGACCTTGGCCACTGCCTGCTCGATGCCCCGCTTGAGGCCCATCGGGTTGGCGCCGGCGGCCAGGTTCTTGAGGCCCTCACGGACCATGGCCTGGGCCAGCACGGTGGCGGTGGTGGTGCCGTCACCGGCGACGTCGTTCGTCTTGGTGGCGACTTCCTTGGCGAGCTGGGCGCCCATGTTCTCCCACGGGTCGTCGAGCTCGACTTCCTTGGCGATGGTCACACCGTCGTTCGTGATGGTCGGTGCGCCCCACTTCTTCTCGAGCACGACGTTGCGACCCTTCGGACCAAGGGTGACCTTGACCACATCGGCGAGCTTGTTGACACCCGCCTCCAGACCGCGACGAGCGTCCTCGTCGAACCGAAGTTCCTTCGCTGCCATATGACTTCCTTCCTAGAAAAGCGTGATCGGTCCGACCTAGCCGACGATGGCCAGCAGGTCGCGTTCCGAGAGAATCAGATACTCGTGGCCGTCGTGCTTGAGCTCGGTCCCGGCGTACTTCGAGTACACGACCGTGTCACCCTCGGACACGTCCATGGGGATGCGGTCGCCATCGTCGTCGCGCCCACCGGGGCCGACCGCGAGCACGGTCCCCAGCTGCGGCTTTTCCTTGGCCGTGTCGGGAATGACCAGCCCCGACGCGGTCCGCTGTTCGTCCTCGTCGTTGGGCTTGACGATCACCTTGTCGCCCAATGGCTTCAGGTTCATCCGAAGATCCTCCTTGCGGGAACGGATGTGAGTGTCCTCGACTCAGATTTCGTGTCGATTAGCACTCGTGTCTTGCGAGTGCCAAGACATTAGCACTCTCGAGCAGCGAGTGACAATGGGGCTGCGAGTACTGAGTACTGAGTACTCGGTACCGAGTACTGGCGAGCCGAAGGCGAGCCCCTAGCTGCTGGTCCAGCTGCTGGCGGCGCTGGGGTCGGCGATCCGCACGATGCCGGCGCCGTCGTTGGGAGCCGCCTCGTCGGCGGTCCACAGCCCGGCGCCCACGGCGACGCTCTCGCGCCCGCCGCCGTCGCCCCAGGCCACGTAGTCGCGGATGTCGTCGCTGCTGCCGAAGCTGTTGGATCGGTAGAGCGCCACCTCTCCCCCGTCGGCGGGAACGCCCAGGTCGGTGATCTGGACCGACTCGCCAGGCTCGAGCATGCCGGACAGCGGCAGGTACTGGGGTCGATTGCAGAGCCACCAGCCGTCCAGGTCGATGGCTGCGGCGGTGTTGTTGGTGAGGGTGACGTGGTCTCCGAACACCACCTCGGTGATCAGGAACCCGGACAGCTCGACCGGCGCTCCCGTCGTGGTGGTCGCACCGCTGGTCGTGGTCGCACCGGTCGTCGTGGTGGCCTCGGTCGTCGTCGCTTCGGTCGTCGTCGTGGCGGCGGTCGTGGTCGATGCCTCCGTCGTCGTCGCGGCGGTCGTGGCGGGCGCATCGGTGGCGGCGGTCGTGGTGGAGTCGTCGGCGGCGTCGCCTCCACAGGCCGCGATGGCGAGGGCGAACGCGCAGATGGTGATCAGTGTGCGATGCATGACGAACCTCCTGGACCCCTCACACTACGCAGGGCGTCCCGCCCCGGGTTCCGATCCGGCGAGGACGTCACGAGACAGGCGGGCTGCCGCCAGGAGCGCGCCGGCCGCGACCAGCGAGGGGAAGAGGAAGGAGTCGCCGAGGCCGAACGCGAACCCTGCGAACGTCGGGCCCACCATCTGACCCAGTCCGAACGAGGCCGTCATCCAGGCGATGCTGCGCCGGGGGTCGCCCGTCGACAGCTCCCGGGCGGCGACCAGGCCGAGCGCCGTGATGCCAACGAAGGTGCCGCCGAGCAGCGCCGCCGCCATCAGGACGGCGACCGGATGCTCAGCGATCACCGAGAGCGCCACACCAACCCCCTCGACCAGGCAGGCGACGGCGAAGGCGCGGTCGTTGCCGATGCGAAGCCCGACCCGCACCCACAGAGCCACCGAGGGTAAGGCCGCCAGCCCGACGGTCAGCCAGACGGCGACCTCGAGGTGGCGAAGGGCCTCCGAGTCGCGGACCAGCGTGGAGATGAACGTGGCGGTGATGACGTAGCCGAAACCGAACAGGCCGTAGGAGAGGATGAGCTTGCGCAGCCGGTTCGAGCTTCGGCTGGGATCGCGTTCATCCCGGCGTGGCCGATGGTCGGCGTCCGGGACGGTCCTGGCCGCGCCGAGCAGCATCACGCCTGCCGCAAGGCCGGCCACCAGCCACAGCGTTCGCCAATTGGACGAGACGCCGAACCCCCCGACCAGCAGCGCCGAGAGCGAGATCCCGGTCCCGACCCCGGCGAAGTGCACCCAGGTGAGCGAGAGCCGATTGGCCATCCCGAGCGCATCGAGAACCATGGCCGAGCCGAACACGAGCACGAAGGCGCTGGCGACGCCGCCGAGGAAACGGAGCGCCAGGAACGCAGGCAGGTTCCCGACCGCCGCCATCGCCACGGTCGTGAGCACGCTGCCCATCAGTCCGATCGTGAACCAGCGGCGGCGCGTGCCGGGCAGTGCCGAGGTCGTGGCTCCGAACGCTCCCGCCAGGTAGCCGAGGTAGTTGGCCGACGCCAGGACGCCTGCCTCCGCCTTCGAGAGGAGGCCGGCCGCCTCCATGAATGGGAGGATCGGTGTATAGGCGAAGCGTCCGATGCCGAGCGCCGCCGCCATCGCCAGGAGGCCTCCGACGGCGGCGACGGTGGGCGCCCTGGCTCCGTTCACCCGTCCGTCCAAACCGTTCTCCTCACCGGCGTGAGGTCAGTCTGCCAGTGGCAGGTCAACCTTCAGCCGATGCGGCCGATGTACCCGCCATGGCTCAACCCGATCGGCGGCCCGTGCGAGTGACTCGATGATGAAGCTCGTGCTCACCTTCGTGCTGGTCGCCGCCGTGGGCCTCGTCCCGGCGGCGACGGGAGCCGCCGCCGAGGGCGGGCCCGCCTGCGGTCCTCTGCCGGCGCCGACCGGCCCGACCGTGACGGTCGACACCGTCGCCGAGCTGCAGTCGGCGGTCGACGACCTGGTGTCGGGCACCACGATCCTCATCGAGGACGGCACCTACGACCTGACGAACACGCTGAACGTTCGCGGCGTCACCGACGTCACCATTCGCTCGGCGTCGGGCGATCGGGGGGCCGTGCAGCTGCGCGGGCGCGGGATGGCCAACGGGTCGTACGGCAACGTCCCGCACGTGATGGCGGTCTACGACGCCCAACGGGTCACGATCGCCGACCTGACGCTGCGCGATGCGTACTTCCACCTCATCCAGATACACGGAGAAGACGACGCCGACGAGGTCGTGATGCGCAACCTCCACCTGATCGACGCCGGCGAACAGTTCGTCAAGGGATCGACCGCGGGCCACCCCGGTCCCTATGCGGACGACGGCGTCCTGGAGTGCTCGCTCGTCGAGTACACCACGGAGGCCCGCTCCTGGTACACGAACGGCATCGACGTGCTGGCCGGCTCCGGATGGATCGTTCGGGACAACACCTTCCGCAACATCCGGGCACCGGAAGGTGAGCTGGCCGGGCCGGCAGTCCTGTTCTGGCGCAACTCCTTGGACACGGTCGTGGAGCGCAATCTGTTCCTCGAGTGCGATCGCGCCATCGCCCTCGGGCTGTCGACGCCCGACGGCAACAGCCGCGACGCCGAGACCACGTACGACCATCAGGGCGGCACCGTCCGCAACAACATGATCCACCGGGTCGGCGACGGCGACATCGGCATCAGCGTGAACTACGCCCGCGACGTGACCGTCGTGCACAACACCGTCATCCAGCACGGGACCTTTCCCTGGGGGACGATCGAATACCGCTTCGACTCGACCACGGCCACCATCGAGCACAACTTGACCGACGGGCCGGTCTGGCAGCGCAACGGCGCCGCCGGCGTTCTCACGGGCAACGTGACCGACGCCGACGCTTCGTGGTTCGTCGATGCGGCGACCGGCGACCTCCATCTCACAGGTGCCGCGAGCGGGGCGATCGATGTCGCGGCGGGCTCCGCGACGGGCGACGATCACGACGGGCACACCCGACCGGTTGGCCCGGCGCCCGATGCCGGCGCCGACGAGTTCGGCTCCGGAGCAGGCAGTGGAGGCTTCCTCGACGTGCCGTCCACCCACCAGTTCGACACCGAGATCGCCTGGCTGGTCGACCAGGGCATCACGCTCGGCTGCACCGCCGACGGCTTGTATTACTGCCCGACCGACTCGGTCACCCGCGCCCAGATGGCCTCGTTCCTCGACCGGGCGCTGGCGCTCCCCGATGCCGCGGGCGACGCGTTCAGCGACGACGACGGCTCGACCCACGAGGCCGCCATCAACCGGGTGGCCCAGGCGGGCATCACCGGCGGGTGCACCACCAACGGAGACCTGTTCTGTCCCGACGATCTGGTGACCCGTGCACAAATGGCCTCGTTCATCGCCCGAGCACTCGGCTACGAGGCGGTGCCGGACCATGGGTTCGTCGACGTGTTCGGCACCCACGCCTCCACCATCGGGGCGTTGGTGGCCAACGGCGTGACCAACGGCTGCGACGCAACGGGTCCGCGCTACTGCCCCGCGGATCCGGTCACCCGAGCTCAGATGGCGGCGTTCCTCTACCGAGCGCTGGCGGGCTGAGTACTCCCGTACCAAGTACTCGGAACTCGGTGCCGGCTCGTCACAGCCGCATGTTGACGTCGACCCGGCTCGACCAGTCGGAGAAGTCGCCTCGTTCCAACCAATGCACGCCGGCGGCGCCGATCATGGCGCCGTTGTCGGTGCACAGGATCGGGCTCGGCAGGAAGAGCCCGACTCCTCGTCGATCGGCCTCCTCCTCGAGGCGCTGTCGCAGCCTGCGGTTGGCCAGGACCCCGCCGCCTCCGCCGACGACCTGCACGTCATGGTCCTCGACCGCGTTCATGGTCTTCTCGACGAGCACGTCGACGATGGCCTCCTGGATCGACGCCGCAGCATCTTCGATCGACGGGAGCGTGCCGGCCGCCTTGGCCTTGTCGAGCTGTGTCACCACCGACGTCTTCAGCCCGGAAAACGAGAAGTCGTAGCGGCGATCGGCCAGCGCCCGGGGGAAGCGGATCGCATCGGGATCGCCGCCCCCCGACATGCGATCGATGGCCGGACCGCCCGGGAACTCGAGACCCATGTAGCGGGCCAGCTTGTCGAAGGCCTCGCCCGCTGCGTCGTCGATGGTCTGCCCGAGCACCTCGTAATCTCCCCAGCCCCGCACGAGCACCACCTGGCTGTGCCCGCCTGACGCGAGCAGCACCACGGCGGGCGGCTGGAAGTCGGCGAACTCGAGACGGGGCGCGAACAGGTGCCCCTCCATGTGGTCCACGCCGACGAACGGGATGCGACGTGCCCAGGCCGTCGCCTTGGCATAGGAGAACCCGACGAGCAGCGATCCCACCAGACCGGGGCCCTGGGTGGCAGCGACACCGTCGAGCTCGTCGGGATGCACACCCGCCTCGCCGAGCGCCTTGTGCGTCAGCGAGCGGATCGACTCCACGTGGGCGCGAGCGGCCACCTCCGGCACCACCCCGCCGAAGCGGGCATGGAGATCGACCTGAGACGCCAGCACGTTGGAGAGGACCTCCTGCCCGCGCACCACGGCGACTGCCGTCTCGTCGCAGGACGTCTCGAATGCGAGGACGAGCGGCCCGGTGTTCACGGGAGCGCCTCCTCGATCTCGGTGAGCCGTTCCCGGTAGTCCGGCCCGGCGATGTCATGGGCCCACATGATCAGGGCGTCCTCGTCGAGGTAGTAGTTCTTGCGCACGCCGACGGGTGCCAGGCCGAACTTGCGGTAGAAGTCCTGGGCCCGCCGGTTGGAGGCGCGTACCTCGAGGGTCAGCTGCCGGGCGCCGGCCGCCAGGCCGGCCTCCACGAGCGCCAGCATCAGCCGGGTGCCGATCGCCTTCACGTGGGCGGGGCGGACCGACACGAGCGTCGTCACGTGGGCGTCGTCCCCGACGACCATCAATCCCCCGAACCCGACGATCGTTCCCGCGTGCTCGGCGACGAGGTAGGTCCGATGGTCAGCCGCCAGCTCGTCCTCGAACACGCCCCGAGTCCAGGGCTGGGCGTAGGTGGCCGCCTCGATCTCGAGGACCCGGTCGAGATCCGTCGCCGCCATCGGGCGCAGCGAGATCATGACTGCGACGCCCATGGGCCGCCCTCCCCGAGGTTCTTCGAGCTGATGGAGACATCTGGCTCGCGCATGTACACGGGTCGCACGTCGTCGCCGATCGGGAAGTCGTCGCGTTCCGCCCTCGTGGCGACCAGGTCCACGATCGCCGTGGCCGACGGGTAGCGAGGTCGTCCGGTCTTGACCTGATGCAGGCCGCGCAGGATGGCGGGCGGGAGCGCCTGCCAGTCACCGACCACCAGCGTGTCATCCGATCCGGATTCGAGGATGCCCCGAAAGTGCTCGTGGGTGACCAGCTCGGGCTGAGCGTCGAGCATGGCGCCGCCAGGTACCGGCAGGTAGCCGGCCACTGCCAGCTCGCCGCGCCGAACGTCGATGACCGACCAGATGTAGCGCCGACCCGTGGCGGCCCGCAGCGCCAGCGCATCGAGCGCCGATGCCGCCATCAACGGGAGGCCCAGGGTGGCGGCGAGACCCTGGGCGGTCGCCAGCCCGACCCGGATCCCGGTGAACAACCCGGGGCCGGTGTCCACGACGATGCCGTCGAGGTCGCCAGGCGTCCAGCCCGCCTGGTCGAAGCAGAAGTCGAGGGCGGACACGAGGAAGCCGCCGTGCCCGGTACGGTCGACCCGCCTGGCAGACGCCACGACCTGGCGGTCGTCGACCAGTGCGATCGACGAGGCGGCCGTCGCCGTCTCGATGCCCAACAGTTTCACGACTCCAACTCCTCGAGCGGGCGCCGCAGCCACGGTCCCTTGGGCAGGAGCTCGATCACCCGCGAATCGTCGCCACCGCCGGTGAGACGGACGGTCAGGTAGGTGTCGGGGAGGGACCCCGATACGGCGTCGCCCCACTCGATGGCGAGAAGGCCGTCGCGAGCAGTGTGGAGGAGGTCGAGATCCTCGAACTCCCCGGACGAGCCCAGGCGGTAGACGTCGGCGTGCACGAGGGGCATGAAACCGTCGTCGTAGCGTTTCACCAAGACGAACGTCGGCGAGGTCACCAGTTCGGTCACCCCGAGACCCTCCGCCAGGCCCGCCACGAACACCGTCTTGCCGGCTCCCAGGCCGCCCTCGAGGACGATGATGTCTCCCTCCCTGGTCATCGAGGCGAGGGCGCGAGCCACCTGCAGGGTGTCGGCCGGTGTGGCCGCCGTGACCGAGATCATCCGAACAACCCCAGCTGTTCCGGATCCTCACGTTCCGCCGGCTCGACGCTGGCGGAACGTGACACTCCCTCCCCCTCAGGGGGAGGGACGGGGTGGGGGTGACCGCGCCCGTCCGGGGCAGCTCCCCCTGCCAGGTTCGCGTCCTCCTGGCGGGCCGCGTGCTCGGAGGCGATCGTGCGGACGGCCAGCTCGAAGTCGCCCTTCATCGTGTCGACCATCGCCGGTCCGCTGCGCAGCGCCGCGGCCGGGTGGAACGTCGGTATGACGACTCGTCCCCACCACGGGATGACGCTGCCCCGCATCCTGGTGATGCCCGTCTGGGTCTTGAGCAGGAGCTTGGTCGAGAAGTTCCCCATCGTCATGACCACACGCGGGTCGACGAGCCTGATCTGATCGGCGAGGAAGTGCTTGCAGGCGTCGATCTCGTCGGGACGGGGATCACGGTTCTTGGGCGGCCGGCACTTCACGACGTTGGCGATGTAGACCTCCTCGCGGCGCAGGCCGACATGGGCGAGGAGCTCGTTCAGCAGTTGGCCACCCCGGCCGACGAAGGGAAGCCCCTGGAGGTCCTCGTGCTGCCCGGGCCCCTCACCGATGAACATGAGATCCGCCTCGTGGGATCCGTCGGCGAAGACCGCCTGCGTGCGCTGCTCGACGAGCCGGCACGCGGTGCAGACCGCGGCTTCGGCAGCCAGCTCGGCGAGTCGCGCCCGGACGTCCATGGTGGTCACGTGTCGCCTTCCGTCCCTCTGCCCTGCCGGCGGCGCCCCGACGACGGGCGTGCCGAGCCGATCGCGGCTCTGTCGGTGCCTTCCCGGTCGCAGGGTGAGCGGTTCGCGCCTCCGAGCCCGAGACGGCGTGCGCCGCCGAGCCATCTTATCGAGCGCGACCTCGCTTCCCGCCGTTGTTCAGGGCATTTCACCCCTCTCGCCACCGCTCGACTCGCTCAGCGCCGAGCAACGTCGAGAAACGCCTCGACCAAGGGTTGGGGAGGAGCCTGCAGACGCCGCGCCGCCACGATCGGTCGCACCATCACACGCTCGCCTCGCATGAGACCAGCCCCCTCCGCACCCGAGCCAACCGCCTCCGGCAACACGGTCCAGGCGCCGTTCAGCACGGCCAGCTGCCGGAGGACGTCCGGGTTCCCCGACTCGCCCACCACCCGCGGCCGGATCGCGGCCGCGGCCAACCCGGTGTCGATCAGCGCCCGGGTGTGCGAGCTCGCCGGGTAGAGGACCCACGGGTCTCCTGGCTGCGGGCGCCGGTCGGGCCCGTAGACGGCGAATTCCTCCTCGGCGAGCACCTCGGTGGCGAAACCGTCTGCCGGCGCCACCACGATGGCGAGGTCGTCGTGATAGCCGGCCAGGCGGTCCAGACAGTCGTCCGAGCCCCGCACCGTGATCACGACCTCGACGTCGGGGTGAGCGTCACGAAAAGCTGCCACGGCCTCCGGGAACTGATAGAGCGCTGCGGCGTCGATCATCCCCAGCCGCAGCCGTCCCCGCCGGCCCGCCGCCCGGTCTTCGAGGTCGGCCGCCAGGCGGTCGGCCTCCGCCAGCATCCGCCGTGCCACGGCGGCCACCCGACGGCCTGCGTCGGTGAGCCGACGGCGCCGCCCGTCGATCTCGAACAGGTCCGTGCCGACGAGCGCTTCGAGGCGGCCGAGACCCTGTGAGAGGGCGCTCTGGGACACGTAGAGATCGTCCGCGGCCTCGGAGAACGTCGACCCCTGCGCCACGGCGTCCAGGTAGCGGAGCTGCTGCAGGGTGACGCTGTGGAGATCAATCACATCAGCGATACTAATGATTCACTTCGATTTCTTTCAATTGTCTGGATAGATGGTTCCCCATACGATCGCGTCACCTCTCTCGAAAGGGCACCATGACCACTCCTCTGCGCATCGTCCTGCCAGGGCTCGGCGCCGTCTCGACGACGCTGATGGCGGGCGTCATGCTCAGCCGCAAGGGCCTGTCGAAGCCGATCGGGTCGCTGACCGAGTACGGCGAGCTCGACGGCACGCCCATTCGTGAGCTCGTCACGTCCCTCGACGACATCCGTTTCGCGGCGTGGGACCCATTCGGCGACGACGCGCTGACCGTCGCCCGCAACTCCCGAGTGTTGTCCGACGCCGACCTGTCACCGATCGCCGACGAGCTGGCGGCGATCACGCCGATGACGGCGGCGTTCGACGTCCGATGGGTCCAGGCGCTCGAAGGCGCCGAGCACGTCAAAGAGGGCACGTGGATGGAGCAGGCCGAGGAGCTGATGGCCGAGATGGCCGCCTTCCAGGCCGCCGGCGAACGGGTCGTGATGGTCTGGTGCGGGAGCACCGAGGCCTACCGGCCGATGACCGCTGTCCACCTCGATCTCGCCGACTTCGAGCGGGCGATGAAGGAGCACGACCCGTCGATCGCCCCCAGCCAGGTGTACGCCTACGCAGCGCTGCGGGCCGGCGTGCCATACGCCAACGGGGCGCCCAACATCTCCGTGGAGATCCCCGCCTTGCTGCAACTGGCCGACCAGATGCGGGTGCCGGTCTGCGGCAAGGACTTCAAGACCGGTCAGACGCTCGTCAAGACCGTTCTCGCCCCGGCATTCCGGGCACGATCGCTCGGTGTCCGCGGCTGGTTCTCGACGAACATCCTCGGCAACCGCGACGGCCTGGTGCTCGACCACCCGGACAACTTCCGCTCCAAGGAGGTCACGAAGCTGGGGGTGCTCGAGGACCTGCTGCAGCCCGAGCGTCAGCCCGACCTGTACGGGAAGATCGATCACGCGGTCCGGATCAACTACTACCCGCCGCGTGGCGACGACAAGGAAGGCTGGGACACGATCGACCTGTTCGGCTGGCTCGACTACCCGATGCAGCTGAAGGTCAACTTCCTCTGCCGCGACTCGATCCTGGCGGCCCCGCTGGTGCTGGACCTGGCGCGGCTGCTCGATCTGGCGGCGCAGGGAGGCGCTTCGGGGCCGCAGGATTGGCTCGGGTTCTACTTCAAGTCCCCGATGGAGGACCCCGACGGGCACGTCGAGCACGACCTCTTCCGCCAGGAGGCCATCCTGCTGGAGCGGTTGCGGGAGCTCGTTCCTTAGGCTCCGCTG
>JBPEXB010000065.1:0-4556 GCA_052032125.1 Acidimicrobiia bacterium | reverse complement strand
TCGAAGAGGGCTCGATCCGCTTCGACGCCAACATCTCGGTGCGTCCCGACGTCGATGCTCCCTATGGCACCAAGGTCGAGATCAAGAACATGAACTCGTTCCGGTCGCTCGAACGCGCGATCGCCTACGAGGTGGAGCGGCAGGTGGCCGAGCTGGAGGGGGGCGGGTCGATCCTGATGGAGACCCGCCACTGGGACGAGGACGCCGGCGTCACCCGGCCCGGCCGTCCGAAAGAGGGCAGCTCGGACTATCGCTACTTCGCGGAGCCCGACCTGGTTCCGCTCGACCTCGATCCCGAGTGGCAGGACCGGGTCAGGGCAGCGCTCCCAGAGCTGCCGGCCGCCCGCCGACGCCGCTACGAGGCGATGGGGGTCGAGCCGCACGGGGCCTCGGTCCTGGCGGCCTACGACGCCGACCTCAGGGAGCTGTTCGAGCGTACGGTCGAAGCCGGCGCGCCGGGCCCGCTGGCGGCCAACTGGGTGACCGGCGAGGTGGTGGCCACTTTGCGTCGCACCGAGCGCACCCTGGCCGACACCTCGCTGGACGGCGTTCACCTCGCCGCGTTGATCGGGATGATCGAGGACTCGACGCTGTCGAGCTCGGCCGCCAAGGACGTGCTCGCCGGCGTCATGGACGGCGAGGGCGCTCCGGACCAGGTGGCCGCCGACAGGGATCTGCTGCAGATCTCCGACTCGGGCGAGCTGGAGGCGGCGGTCGACCTGGTGATCGGAGAGCACGCCGACGACTTCGCCCGGCTGCAGGAGGGTGAGCAGAAGCTCATCGGCTTCTTCGTCGGCCAGGTGATGCGCCAGACCGGCGGCAAGGCGGATCCCAAGGTCGTGAGCGGGCTGATCAGAGCGCGCGCCGGGCTCTGAGGTGGCCAGAGGGCCGGTCATCTTCGATTGTGACGGGGTCCTCGTCGACTCCGAGGACCTCAGCTGGGAGGCCTGGCGGCGGGTGAGCGAGCTCCATGACGTCGTCGTGACCGACGACGACATCCGTGCCTTCACCGGGCGCCGGGCGGTCGACATCGCCGGTGAGCTGGCCGGTCGCTCCTCGTCCGCCGATCCCGTGTCGCTGGCGGCCGGCGTCGAGGCCATGACGATCACGCTGTTCGAGGAGCGGCTGGAGTCGTTCGAGGACGCCGAGGACACGGCCGAGCATCTGCGGCGCATCGGGTTCCAGCTGGCGGTGGCCTCCTCCAGCAGCCGCCCCCGCCTGGTGGCGGCGCTGCGGGTGACCAGGCTCGACCGGCTGTTCCCGGCGGTCGTGTCGGGCGACGACGTCGAGCACGGAAAACCGGCTCCCGACATCTACGAGGCAGCAGCCGCGGCGCTTGGTGCCGAACCCGGCGACTGTGTGGCCGTCGAGGACACCGCTCCCGGCATCGCCTCGGCGGCGGCGGCCGGGATGCGGGTCGTGGCGGTCGATCGCGGGATGTTCCCTGCAGAGACGTTGCGGGCGGCCGACGTGGTGGTGCCTCGCCTGACCCCGGCGGTCTTCCTCGGCTGAGGTGGAACGGCCCGAGGCCCCTCGACCGTTAACCTCCCCGCATGTTCGAATGGCTGCTCGCGCAGGTCACTGATCGCATCGACGACGCTCGCAACGTGGTGTTGGAGAACACCACGCTGATCATCGCGCTCGGCGCCACCGCCCTGGTCGGGTGGTGGATCTTCAAGAAGATCTTCAAGTTGGCGCTCTACGCCGGAATCATCGGCGTCGTCTTCTGGGTCTGGTACTTCAACATCCGGGCCTGATCAGGCCCGGATGTCGAAGCAGTCTTCAGGAACCTGAGCGGTTGTCGCCCGTCCTGCCGCCGGTGGTGGTCCGGTCGGTGCGCTCGCCGCGATTGCCGCGATCGCCCCTCACCTCCCGGGAGTCCTTCCCGTCACAGCCCCGGTCGTCGGCGCCGGTCGCCGGAGCGGCGACGGTGTTCCCGGTGCGCTCGGGCTGATCGGCCCGACAGGCTCGCCGCTCATCCATCGGCCGCACCCGATCGCCGAACTCGGCCTTGAGCGCCGTGATCACGCACTCCATGACCGCTGATCGCCCCTCGGAGGCATGCTCGGCCAGGCAGGTGGTGCGGATCTCGATCCGGGTCAGCTTGCTCTCGACCCTGGTGGCCAGCCGCTCGTCGAGGTCGTACTCGAGCAGGTCGGCTTCACCGAGACCATGGTCGGCCGGTACCGGAGCGGGTCCACACGTCGTGGTCTCGTCGGCTGCTGTTTCCTCGGTGGTGGTGTCGGTCTCTGTTGCCCCCGCGTCTGACGGCTCGGTCTCTGCCGGGAGGTCGCCCGACACGAGGTCGATGATGCAGTGGCGCCACTCGCGAACTGCGCTGCGGTACGACTCGAACGCCTCCACGAGACCAGCCGGCACGCCCGCCTTGGCGACGGTCTCCGGTGCCACCGAGGTGTCGGTCGTCTCGACCGCGGTATCGCCGGAGGCGGCCTCGGCGTCCGAGCCATCCGACGAGGCGTAGGCGACGCCGCCGCCCAGCAGCGCAACCGCCAACGAGGCGGCCACGATTCGGTTCGTCATCTTCATCCATCGCACGGCAAACCCCCCAAGGGTTCGTGGGTCACGTTTCAGAGATCGATCGTGCATCGGCACGTCAGTCAGATTCTCAACAGGTCACACGCACGAGCGGCCTGGGAGGTTCACTCTCGGTCAGAGGAGCCCCTGCACGATCCAGGCGGCCAAGAGGCCCCACACCCCCGACACGACATCGTCGGCGGTGATCCCATAGCCGCCTGGGAGGCCCTCGGCGGCCCTCACCAGGGGGAAGCGCTTGCTGATGTCGGCCACCCGGAAGACGATCAGGCCGACGAACGCGGCCGTCACTCCCACCCCGATCGTGGCGACCAGCGTCCCGGCTGCCTCGTCGATCACGATCCAGCCCGGGTCGCCCTCGGCGGCGAAACGGTTGCTCGACCAGATGGACAGGACGATGACAGCGACGGCCGCCGCCGCCTGCACCCCCCACCCGAGCGGCGCCAGGGCGAGCGCCAGCCCGAAGGCGACCACCGACCCGACGGTCCCCGAGCCTCCGTCGTCACCGCGAATACGTCGCATGAGCAGGCCGGAGCCGAACCAGGAGGCCAGGAGCTTCGCCATCGCCCGGGAGGGTAGTGGTGGGCGTCAGGCTCTCTCGATCGGGTTCTGCCATGCTCTCGACATGTTTCGCATGCACCGCTCGTTCCGCGTCGCCGATGGCATGGGCGGAGAGGTGCGCTCCTACCTCTCGCAGATCGCCGCCTACGTGCTCGACCAGTACGACGTCGCAGTTCAGGTGTTCGTCGAGGTCTTCGGGCCCACGACGGCCGCAGCCCACCTCATGATGGATTTCGACGACTTGTCGACGTTCGAGACCTTCTGGGCTCAGCTTGGAGGCGACGAAGCATTCGGCCGGCTCCTCGAGATCGAGGCCTCGATCCGGATCGAAGGCAGCGTGCAGCAGGCACTCCTCCATAGCCATCGGTGAGGTGGGTGCAGCGGGCATCTGAGCCGCCGCGCCCAGGCGCCCTATGCTGCGCCGATGCGTCCGGCTGACCTCGCTCGCGTCGTGTCGGTGTCGCGCCCGACCGTGCACCCCGACGGTGTGCGGGTGGCCTTCCAGGTCTCGCGCATCGACCTCGACGACGACACGTATCACACCTCGATCTGGCTCTGGGAAGGGAACGACTCGAGCCCGCGGCGGCTGACGTCGGGCGATCGGGACAGCGCCCCTGCCTGGTCGCCGGATGGCTCGTCGCTGGCGTTCCTGAGGAAGGGTCCCGACGAGAACGACAAACCGCAGCTGGCGGTGCTGCCGATGGCCGGCGGGGAGGCGCAGGTGCTGACGGCGTTCGCGCTGGGCGCCGGCGAGTTCGAGTGGTCGCCCAACAGCGATCGACTGCTGGTGAGCGGCACCGTCTGGACCGACGAGTGGGCGGATCTCGACGACGACGAGCGGGCCCGCAAGCCGCGGGTGCTCGACGCCTACGGCTACCGCTTCGACGACCGGGGCTGGATCCACGATCGGCGGGCCTACGTCCATGTGGTGGATCTGGACGGCAACGAGGAGCCGCGTCGTGTGGGCAAGGGCGACGAGAGCGAGGTTGGCGCCGCCTGGTCACCCGACGGGCGCTCGGTGGCCCTGCTCACCAGCCTCGACAATCCGCGTCGGATGCGGCCAGGCGTCGAGGTGATCGAGTGCGACGTCGCCTCGGGTGCCCAGGCGGTTCGGGCCCGCGAGACCGGGTTCGTTCGCCTGGTCTACGACCCCGACGGCGTCCTGCATGGCATCGGGAATGCCACTCCCGAGTATCCCGACCTGACGTCGCTGTGGCGGCTCGACGAGGACGGTGCACACGATCTCACCGGCCACACCGACCGGTCGGTGTTCAGCTTCCTCCTCCCGCCCGACATGGCGCTTCCCCACTGGGAGGAGGAGGGCTTCCTGATCGGGCGGGTGGATGCCGGCCGGGTGGCGCTGGTGCGGTTCACGGGCGACCGAGACATGGAGGAGGTCCTCGGGGGCGATCGCTACGTCACCGGATTCGGCGTGCGAGCCG
>JBPEXB010000649.1:0-2339 GCA_052032125.1 Acidimicrobiia bacterium | reverse complement strand
TACTTCTACCTGCCCAAGCTCGAGAGCCACCTCGAGGCGCGTCTGTGGAACGACGTGTTCGACCACATGGAAGCGTCGCTGGGGCTGGCGCCCGGGTCGATCCGGGTCACCGTGTTGATCGAGACGCTGCCGGCCGCCTTCGAGATGGACGAGATCCTCTACGAGCTGCGGGACCACATCGTCGGCCTCAACGCCGGCCGGTGGGACTACATCTTCTCGGTCATCAAGAACCTGCGGCACGATCCCGAGGCCCTGCTGCCCGACCGGGGCCAGATCACCATGACGGTGCCGTTCATGCGGGCCTACACCGAGCTGCTCGTCGCCACCTGCCACCGCCGGGGGGCTCATGCGATCGGCGGCATGTCGGCGTTCATCCCCAGCCGCCGCGACCCGGAGGTCACCGAGGCCGCCATCGCGGCCGTGCGGGCCGACAAGGAACGCGAGGCCGGAGACGGGTGTGACGGCACCTGGGTCGCCCATCCCGGGCTCGTGCCCGTCGCCATGGAGGCCTTCGACGCGGTGCTGGGGGATCGTCCGAACCAGGTGGAGCGGGCGCGGGACGACGTCTCGGTGACCGCCGAGGACCTCCTGGACGTCCGCATCGAGGGCGGCGCGATCACCGAGGCAGGGCTCCGGACCAACCTGCGAGTGGGGGTGCTCTACATCGAGTCGTGGCTGTCCGGCGTGGGCGCCGCGGCCCTGTTCAACCTCATGGAGGACGCCGCCACCGCCGAGATCAGCCGCTCGCAGGTGTGGCAATGGGTGCAGCACGGCGCCCGGCTCGACGACGGCCGCACGGTCGATCGGGCGCTGGTCGAGGCGCTGCTGAAGGACGAGATGGATCGCATGCGAGAGCTGGTCGGGGAGGACCGGTTCGGGGCGGGCCGCTTCGAGGAGGCCCGAGACGTGTTCACGGCGGTGGCGCTGGGAGACGACTTCGTCGACTTCCTCACGCTGCCCGCCTCCGAGCTGATCGAGTGAAGGGAACAGAGATGGACGCACGGGCACAGGTCGAGGCACTCGAGCGCGACTGGGCGACGAACCCGCGATGGGCGTCGGTCACCCGCCCCTACACGGCGGAGGACGTCGTGCGGCTGCGCGGGTCGATCCTCCAGGAGTGGACCCTCGCCAAGCGGGGTGCAGAGCGCCTGTGGTCGCTCATGGACGAGCGGCCGTATGTCAACGCCCTGGGCGCATTGAGTGGCGGCCAGGCCGTGCAGATGGTCAAGGCCGGCCTCGAGGCGATCTACCTCTCGGGCTGGCAGGTGGCCGGCGACGCCAACCTGGCGGGCCAGGTCTATCCCGACCAGAGCCTCTACCCGGCCAACTCGGCCCCGGCGCTGGTCAAGCGGATCAACAACGCGCTCGCACGGGCCGACCAGATCCACTGGGGTGAAGGCGACACCTCGACCGACTGGTTCGTGCCGATCATGGCCGACGGAGAAGCCGGCTTCGGCGGGGCGCTGAACGTCTTCGAGCTGACCAAGTCCTTCATCGAGGCAGGAGCGGCCGGGATCCATCTGGAAGACCAGCTCTCGTCGGCCAAGAAGTGCGGGCACATGGGCGGCAAGGTGCTGATCCCCACCCAGCAGCACATCCAGACGCTCGTGGCGGCCCGGCTGGCGGCCGACGTGATGGGCGTCCCGATGGTGATCGCCTGCCGGACCGACGCCCTGTCCGCCACGTTGCTCACCAGCGACGTCGACGAGCGGGACCGCCGCTTCCTCACCGGGGAGCGGAGCGCCGAGGGGTTCTTCTACGTGCGCAAGGGCCTGGAGGCGCCGATCGCCCGGGCGCTCGAGTACGCGCCGTACGCCGACCTCATCTGGTGCGAGACCTCGACCCCCGACCTGCAGGAGGCGAAGGAGTTCGCCGGCGCCATCCACGCCGAGTTCCCCGACCAGAAGCTCATGTACAACTGCTCGCCGTCGTTCAACTGGAAGAGCCATCTCGACGACGAGACCATCGCCGGTTTCCAGCACGAGCTGGGAGGCCTCGGATACGCCTTCCAGTTCATCACCCTGGCCGGCTTCCACGCCCTCAACCTGAGCATGTTCGAGCTGGCTCGCGGCTATCGCGAGTCCCAGATGACCGCCTACGTGGAACTGCAGGAGCGCGAGTTCGCCCTGGAGTCGGACGGCTACTCGGCCACTCGCCACCAGCGCGAGGTCGGGGCCGGGTACTTCGACGACGTGGCGACGGTGATCTCCGGCGGCGCCTCGTCGACGCTGGCGATGACCGGTTCCACCGAGGAGGCCCAGTTCTGAGCGGATGATCCGCCGGGCACACCGGCCCATCGGTAGTTTCGGAGGGTTGCTGTGAGCCGCGCCGCTGAAGGC
>JBPEXB010000648.1:0-1918 GCA_052032125.1 Acidimicrobiia bacterium | reverse complement strand
GCTGAGCGACGATCTTGTAGATCGTGCCGCCGGCGGTGAGCACGTAGACCTCGCCATCGGCGTCGGTGCCGAACGAGGCCACGTCATCGAGCACCCCGACCTGATCGGTCCAGTCCGTTGGAGCGTCGAAGGGCTCGGAGACCGGGAACGAGCGGAGGTACCCACCGCAGAAGTCGGAGAAGAGGAACTGGCCCTCCAGCTCGGGGATGGCGAGGCCCCGGTAGACCACGCCACCCGTGATCGAGCAGGTCCCGGCGTCGCTGTGCGCCACCTCGACGACCGGCAGCGTCAATCCCGTCGTGTCACATCCCGACGACGGCCGGAAGCAATGGAGGCCCTCGGTGATCGGCCAGCCGTAGTTGAGCCCCGGCTGGTCGACGGCGGCCGCCGAGATCTCCTCGAAAGCGTTCTGGCCGACATCGGCGATGAGGATGAGGCCGGTGTCGAAGTCGATGGCGAAGCGCCACGGATTTCGCAGGCCGATCGACCAGACCGCCTCGTCGTCGAAGGCCTCCCCGCCGGCCGGAGCCGCCGATCCGGGTGTGGAGACGTCGAACCGCAGCAGGGCTCCCAGCGGCGTCGCATCGTTCTGGCCGTGCCCGAACCGATCGTTGGCTCCCCCGCCGTCGCCCAGGCCGAGATAGAGGTGATCGTCGGGCCCGAACGCGAGCATCCCACCGTTGTGGTTGCGGGCGGGCTGGCCCACGGTGAACACGATCTGTTCCGATGCCGAGTCGGCACCCGTGGCGCTCGCTGCGAATTCGGAGACGACCGTGTCTCCGTCTCCGGCCGTGTAGTGCACGAACAGCCGGCCCGAGGTCTCGAAGTCTGGGGCGAAGGCAACCCCGAGCAGGCCCTGCTCCCCGCTGTTGCGCACGACGTTGCGAAGGTCGAGGAAGGGCTCGGGCTGCAGCGTCCCGTCTTCGTGAACCCACAGGCGGCCGTCCTTGGAGCCGATCAGGAGGGCCTGGGTGCCCGGGATGGCCCCGAGATAGATCGGGAAGGGCACGTCCGACACCAGCGGCTCGTAGGCGAGAGCGCGCAGCGTGGCCTGCTGGCCGGTGCCGCTCGTCGTGGCGGTCGGGGGGATCGAAGTCGTCGCGCCACCCGACGGCTCGCTCGTCGACGGAGCGGTGGAGGCTGAGACGCTCGTCGCGCTCGAGCCGGCGACCGTCGAGCCGGTGGTGGTGGGAACGGTGGCCGGCGTCCCGGACGCTGGGTCACCAGCGCCCGAGCAGGCGGCGACGACCAACGCGAAGACCATCAGGATCGAGGAGCGGCGCATCGCCGGGAGCGTATCGCGACCCGCCGGCTACTCATCACCGATACGCTGAGTCGATGCTGTCCTTCTCACCTCCCAACGTCGACCTGGAACCGCCGAGAGCACCGAGTGCCGCATGGATCGGGACCGCCGACGCCGTCAGGGCCCGGCGGCGGTATCGGTTCACCCACACCAGCACCGTGATCGGCTCGGGCGCCAACCAGTTCGACGCCGCCCGCCAGGCGATGGAGCGCTGGGAGATGGCCCACCAGGGCTGGGTGCACGTGGAGCCGGAGCAACCGCCGATCGAACGGGGCACCCAGGTGGCGATCATCTCCAAGGTCGGGCCGTTGTGGGTCGCCGCCATCGGCCTGGTCACCACGGTGGAGCAGTCGTCCGACCGCTTCGCCTTCACGTATGGCACGACCAAACAGCACGTGCTCAAAGGCGAGGAACGCTTCGCCGTCGACCTGCACGGCAACGGCGACGTCGTGTTCTCACTCACGGCGGTGTCCCGCCCGGCTCGTTGGTGGGGCTGGCTGGGCTATCCGCTGCTGCGCTGGTTCCAGGCTCGCTTCCAGCGCGGAGCCGTCAAAGCGATGAAGAAAGCACTCGGTTGATCGAGATCTCGGGGTAACCAGGGGCCAGGAGCCCGGA
>JBPEXB010000647.1:0-4964 GCA_052032125.1 Acidimicrobiia bacterium | reverse complement strand
TGGAAGACGCCGCTGAGGGCAGGAGCGTCCGGCCCGATGTCGTTGCCGTCGCAGCCCTCATCACACTGCTCTGGATAGTTGAAGACGAACATCCACATGGTGAAGACCTCGGGCTCCGTGGCGGAGCCGGGCAGCACCTCGGGATGGATCACGGACTCGTCGCGCACCATGTCGGCCGTCGGGTACTCATAGGAGCCGGGCACCGGGGTCGGCACGTCGATTCGCCCCCGCAGGCCGTCGGGGCTGCGGAACAGCTCGGCGCCGCCGGTGGCCAGGGGTGGGCCCTCTCCTCCCTGCCCCAGGACATCGGATCGTTCCGCCTCCGATCCACCTCGCAACAGTGCCGCTGCGGCCACCACGGCCACGACCAGCCCGACGAGCAGGCCGGCCATCAGCCAGGATCGATCCGGAGGTTGTTCGTCGGTCGCTCGTGCTCGTGCTTCTACGTCGTGCAGCATCTCCACCTCTCAGATCGAAGGGGACACGATGAGCGCCGGCACGTCGGCCGGCAGCTCCTCCCGCTCGTACCAGATGCAGTTCGGGACGAAGGCGTCGCCGGTCACGATCGCCGCCGAGCTCGTTCTCCCGCCCGGCTCGACCAGCGAGATCGCCAGCATGGCGTCGTAGGAATCGGGGATCCCTGCGAGCGCCTCAGCCTGCAGCTCCTCGATCGAGCTCCCGGAGGGCACCGTCCGCAGCGAGACCCCACCGACGAGGTCGGTGGCGTTGGCGAATTCGAACAGCACCACGGTGCCACGAGGCAGCCGCAGCCGATCGCCATCGAGCGATGGCCCCGCTGACACCGTCGCCGTGCAACCCTCGTCCGTCAGGGTGAGCGCCACCACCGCTTCGGCCTGGTACTGCCATCGCGGCGATCGGGTGGCGTGAATCGACGCCTCCTCATGCAGCCCGACCATGTCGCCCTCGAGCACCGCCAGCGGCCCCGCCCACGGATCGAGATGCCCGCCATCACGGGCGAGGGCCACGGCTTCGACGTCGATCCCGAGATAGGTCTCGCCCGGCACGAGGTCGCCGTCGAGGAACGCCCTCACCGCCTCGACCACCGCTGAGTCGTACCGCTTCAGCGCCGAGCTGAGGATGTGTTGCCGGTCAGCTGCCGATGGCGCCACCAGCCATTCGTTCACGTCGGAGCCGATCACCCAGAGGTGCCGGTCGGGGGTCGAGAGCTCGCGAGCGGCCCGCAGCACGCCGGCGCCGGCCGGGCCGGCGTCGTGGAAGATGATGTCCACGCCGCCGGCGTACATCGCGGATGCCACCTCATAGGCGAGATCGTCTCGCTCGGTGATCCGAAAGCGCGGAAGCTCGATGGGGCCGAGATAGCGCGACTCGACCTCGACGTCGTCGCCCCGGAACACGGCCCCTTCTTCGAAGCCGACCCGCGAGCGCTCCGTCGGGAAGATCTGCATCCCGCCGATGAAGCCGACCTTGCCCGTCTCCGTGGCCCGAGCCGCCGCTGCTCCCGCCAGGAAGGCGCTCTGCTCGACCGAGAAGTGGATCTCCGTGAGGTTGTCGAGCTCGACGTGCAACGCCACGGGGTCGATGGCGACGAACGCCACATCCGGGTAGTTCGGCGCCACCTCTTCGACGGCCGTATCGAGCGTGCCGCTGGTCACGATCAGATCCGCCCCGGAGTCCGCCAGCTCCTGGAGGGTCTCCACAGGATCGACGAGAACGGTGACACCCTCGATGGAGATGTCCGATTTGCCTTCGGCCGTGATGAGGCCGGCGGCCATCAGGTCGTTCACACCGAGATCGCCGGCCGGCCCGTGCACGACGGCGATCTGGGGCGACCCGCCCGTCAGCACGATCCACGCCACCACGATGGCAGCCACGGCCAACGCGGCGCCGGTGCCGACGAGCCCCCGCAGCCGGGTTCGCGCCTTGCGATCGAGCGTGCTCTCGCGCTCCTGGCGGGCGCGCTCCTCGGCCAGCAACTCCTCTCGGTGTGCCACCGAAGCATCGAGGAAGCTCCGCTCGCCGGCAGTGAGGCGCAGGGTGCTGACGTCGGCCCAACGCTCGTAGTCCGCCAAACGGTCTCCGGTCAGGAGATAGTCGGTCCTGGCATCGGCCGCCTGCCACTCGTGGAGCGCGCCCACGAACCTGGCATGGCGCAGCACATCGTCCTGCCCTTCCTCGATCCACCTCCGCAGCCGATCCCACTCATGCAGGAGGGCTTCGTGCGCGACTTCGACCGTCGGTGATCCGCTCACGTGATCGCGGTCGAACGTCAGGAGACGGTGCTGACCGAAGCGCTCGACCACCGTCTGCAACGCCACCACGTCGGCGTCGATCGACGCCACCTGAGAGCCAGGCACTCGCCGCCGGCTCCACGCCCCCGCCTCGGAGATCGCCACCAAGCGGAGGAACAGCTGTTGGGCGGCCTGCTGTTCATCGAGATCGAGTGACCCGTACAACTCCTCGGCCCGGCGGCCCAAAGCTCCCCGCACCCCGCCCATCTCCTCGTAAGCCTTGGCGGTGAGCATGTCGCCCGTCCGGCGCTCGAACAGTTCGGTGAGGGCGTACTGGAACAGCGGCAGACCGCCGGACTGGCCGGCCACGTCGCCGAGCAGCCGGGCGAGAAGCGTCGGTTCCAGCCGCACTCCGGCCAACGCCGCGGGCTCTTCCGCCGCCGCCTCCAGTTCGTCCGGCGTCAGCGGCACCGTGTTCACGACTCCGGTCCCGAGCAGCTCGGCGAACCGCGGATACTCGAGCGGCCGGCCGTAGAAGTCAGCCCGCAACGCCACGACCAGAATGACCCGCTCGTGCGGGTCTGCCAGCGCCGTCTCGAGGTTGGCGATGAAGCGCGCACGGTCGGCTTCGGAGTCGACCAAGGTGAACAGCTCCTCGAACTGGTCGATCACCAGCACGAGCCGAGCGGAACGGTCGGGCAACAGCCGCAGAGCCGATCGAAGGAGGCCCTCCTCCGGATCGTCGAGAACGTCCGACAGGCTGTCAGGGGCGTCGAGGGTGCTTCGGAGCAGGGCCGCCTCCAACTCGATGAAGGGCCGCCCGCCGGGCACCATCTGGGCGATCAGCCACTGCTCGGATCCCTCGATCGCACCCTTGCGAAGCGCCGGGATCAGACCGGCCCGCACCACGCTCGACTTGCCCGAGCCGCTGGCGCCGACCAGCGCCAGGAGCCGCGTTCCCGCCGAGAGACGGCGCAGCAGGTCGGTGACGAGTCGATCCCGGCCGAAGAACGTGGCGACGTCGGCCTCGGCGAAGGCTTGGAGGCCCTTGAACGGGTTGGCGAGCGTCGGATCGAAGGCTCTCGGTTCGGCCAGCGTCGTGTCGAGCCGCGCGTCGTGCAACAGCACCTGTTCTTCGATGCGGCGCAGCTCGGGTGAGGGCTCGATCCCCAGCTCGTCGCCGATCGTCCGGCGATAACGCTCGAAGGCTCGGAGCGCCTCGGCCTGGCGGCCGCTGCGGTAGAGCGCCACCATCAGCAGCCCGATCGGCCGCTCCCGCAGGCTGTGCTCGTCCACCAGCGCCTCGAGCTCGCCGACCACGTCGCGGTGGTGGCCGAGCCGAAGCTCCGCATCGAGGAGATCCTCCCGTGCCCCGAGATGAAGCTCCGTCAGTCGATGGGCGAACGACTGGGCGAATTCGTCGTAGGCAAAGTCTTCGAGGGGCGCACCTGCCCACAGCGTGAGGGCTTCGCTCAACTCCTTCACGGCCGTGGCCGGATCGTCCCGCACCAGAGTCCGCCCTCTGGCGGCGCACTGCTCGAACCGATGGGCGTCGATGCTGTCGGGATCCACGACCAGCGAATAGCCGTGGTCGCGGGTGATGATGACCGAGCTCTTGGCGTGGGGTTCCCGGTCGGGCTCCAGCGCGGTCCGGAGGCGGCTGATGTAGACCCAGAGGGTCTTCTCCTTGCCGAGAGGATCGTCCGGCCAGAGGGCTTCGACGATGCGCTCCGTGGAGACCACATGGTTGGCGTTCACCAGCAGCAGTGCCAACAGGGCTCGCTGCTGTCGGGGGCCGATGTCCACCGAATCGCCCTGGTCGAGAACATCGAGCCGGCCGAGCATCCGGTACTCCATGGTCCCTCCGACGCCGACGATACGCCCCTTGCCGGGGTCGATGTCAGTGAATATGAGGGACCTTGCGGCTGGCTTAACCGTCCCGGTCGGCGGGTTGGGCGGGAATCAGCCCGGCATCCAGGATCAGGCGCTGGCCGAGGGGAGCCGTCAGCACGATCTCGTGCTCGATGTCGACACCGACGCCTGCGCATTCGGAGCGGAAGTTGCGCTCCCGGGTCCAGGGCCTGATTTCGATCGTCCCCCCGGACTCTTCCACCTCGACGATGGCGACCACGGTCGTGATCTCGACTTCGCCCTCGACGACGCAGCCGCCGCCCTCGATGAGGATCGGGAGGAGGGCACGGTTGCCATCGAGCCCGGCGGGAACACGAAAGCGGGCCGCCACCCGATCACCCCACACCCACTGCGGCCGGCAGCCACCCCAGGAGCGGATGTCGCCGTCCTCGATGTCGAAGTGGGCCGTCGGGACGCCGTCGGTGTAGCCGAGGATCGTCCCGCCTCCGATCGGGCTGAAGCCGGTGGCGGCGGCATACATCTCCCCCTCGGGCTCGCCGACGCCGCCGACGAAGAAGGCGTCGAGCAGTTGCCCGTCGTCGGTCTCGAGGAACTGCTCCTTGGTGAACTCGGGGGCGTCCAGGAGCGAAGGATCGAACCGCACCGACCCGGTCACCGAGCAGGCGATCTCCTGCTCGTCGGACTCGGCGGAGGTGCAGGCCGAGGCCAGCAGCACGAGAGCCAGCAACGCCAGGATGGTCTTCATGACACTGTGACGCCGGTGGGTGGGGTGAGGTTCCACAAGAACCCGGAACCCGGAACCCGGAGCCCGGAACCCGGAACCCGGAGCCCGGAGCCCGGAGCTGTTTCTCCCCCCGGAGGGGGGAGTGGTTCGGCCGTGAG
>JBPEXB010000646.1:0-6495 GCA_052032125.1 Acidimicrobiia bacterium | reverse complement strand
GACGAGGCTCATGCAGCCTATGCGGGCGGATGGGACGTGGTGCTCGGGGCGTTCGTCGCCCGCACCTGAAGGTCATCGGGACAGTCGGGGAGCGGCGGGGGCGTCCTCGTGGTCGCTCTCGGGGTCGAGTTCGGCGAGCCGGTCCTTCAGCAGGGGCAGTACCGCCATGGCGTCCTCGTCGTCGAAGCGGGTGGCGAACGCCGCCAGGGCACAGGCACCACACCACGGGCCGTCCGGATGCTCGATCACGGCAGGCTGCTGCTCGCAGCGGGTGCAGGTCTCGAGTGAATGCTCCATACATGTTCATCGGCATCGCGGCTGCGATCTGCCGATCCATCCTGGATCGGCCCCCGATGACTAGTCACTCAGATGTCAGGAGGCCTGCTGGAGCACCGGCTGCTCGGACTGCACCTGGACCCGAATGGGCTCCTCGACTCCGACCCCGTCGGCGAAGACCTTGAGGCGCTCGAGCAGGGCCCCGGTGAGCGTCTGGTCCTCGGCCAGCAGCATCGTGCCGTTGTTGGCTCGCACGATCTGGCTCAGCACCATGCCGGGCTTGAGCTCCCGGACGTGCAGCGTTTGTTCCAGCCACTCGACCGCAGCCTCCTGCGTGAACAGCGAGGCGACCAGCTTCTCCCGGAAGGGGTCGCCGCTGGCGGCGTTCTCCAAGACCGTCTTGACCTCTCCGTCGCTGCGGTTCGAGGCCATCAGTCGCTGATAGCGGACCGCCACGTTGACGAGGTTGGCTCCGGCGGCCACCACGTCGTCCGAGCCCGGCGTGTGATCGGGCGGGTCTGCCTGCAGCTTGACGATCTCCGCCACCTCGTCGAGCCGGGGAATCCGCTCCAGCAGCCGGTAGGCGATGCGAGGCGCCTCGTCCGCCATCGCCTGCTCCTCCGGCGTCAACGGTGCGCCGCGATTGAGCTTGAGTGTCGTCTCTGCCGGCAGCGTGAGGTTGCCGAGCTGCGACAGCATCGCCGCCAGCCCGTACTGCCAACCCTGCACGCCGACCGCAGCCGACATCTTGGACACGGTGGCCTCGACTCGCGCCGCCAGCGCCTGGCTGTTGGCGTCGACCAGGCCCAGCACGTCCGTCAGCACCTCGACCGCTCCCTTGAGCGTCTCCTCCAGCAGCTGGCGCTCGGCTTCGACGAGCCGGTACTGCTCGATGGCGTCGTCGAGCGTCGCCGCCAGCAGCTCGGGCGGGCAGGGCTTGGTCAGGAAGCGGAACACGTGCCCCTCGTTGACCGCCGCGATCGACACGTTCACGTCGGCCTGGCCAGTCAACATGATGCGAACGGTCTTCGGCTCGTGCGCCTCGACCCTGGTCAGGAACTCGATCCCATCCATGTTGGGCATCTGGAGGTCGGACACCACGACTGCGAACGGCCCGTCGTTCTCGATGGCCTCGAGGCCCTCCAGGGGGCCCAGGGCGGTCGTGATCTCGTACTTGCGCAGGTTGCGTCGGAATCCGTCGAGGACGTTCTTCTCGTCGTCGACCAGGAGGACCCGCTGGGTCATGGCTGCTCCTCGGGATCGGTGGGAATGCGGATGATGAAGGTGGTACCGGCGCCCGGTTCGGTCTCGATGTCGATCTGGCCACCGTGCTTGGCGACGATGACGTCGTGGGCGATGGCCAGGCCCTGACCGGTGCCCTTGCCAACCCCCTTGGTGGTGAAGAACGGATCGAAGATGCGCTCCTTCACCTCGTCGGGGATCCCGGTGCCGCTGTCCTGGATGCGGATCTCTGCCCACGGCCCGGTCCTCCGGGTGCGGATCGTGATCGTGCCGAGCTCACCGCTGTCGCCGACGACGTCGCCGATGGCGTGGGCGGCGTTCACGAGCAAGTTGAGGATCACCTGGTTGAGCGGACCGGACAGTGCCGGCACGGTGCCCACGTCGTCGCCGAGCTCGATGTCGGCTTCGGCGACGTACTTCCACTCGCTCTTCGCCACCGTGAGCGTGTTGGTGATCGCCCGGTTGATGTCGACCGGCGCCAGCGAGTCGTCACCCGGATGGGAGAACTCCTTGAGGGCCTTGACGATGGCGGCCACCCGACTCACGCCCTCCAGCGACTGCACGATGGCCGTCGGGATCTCCTCCATGAGGAACTCGAAGTCGGCCTCCTTGGTGGCCTCGTCGTAGGCATCGACCGCTGCCGTGACATCGTCGCCGGACCGGACCGCCTCGACGACCGCAGCTCCGGACTCGAACACGGACGTGACGTCGGCGATCGAGTCACGCATGAACGACAGGTTGTCGGAGATGAACTGGATGGGCGTGTTGATCTCGTGCGCCACGCCGGCCGCGAGCTGGCCGACCGCCTCCAGCTTCTGCGCCTGCAACAGGCTCGACTGGGTGCGCCCCAGCTCGTCCATGGTCTCCCGGAGGCCGGTGTAGAGCCGGGCGTTGGTGACGGCGATGGCAGCCAGCGAGGCCAGCATCTCGACGTACAGGTACTCGTTCTCCGTGATGGGATCCTCGGGATCGTCGCGCAAGGCGGTGAGGGTGCCGATGATCTCCCCGTCGACGATGAGCGGCGCGACGGCCAGCGACCACCGGCCGTTCACCTTGGCCCGCTCCAGGGCCGGCCCCGTGTTTCGCTCGTCGGTGGTGATGTCCGGCGTGACGGTGCCGACGCGGTGACGCCAGACCCAGCCGCTCAACCCGCCTTCCAGTTCCTCGTACGAGTTCCCCTCCAGGTCGGACGGGTCGATCCCCACCCCGACGCGGTGGGTGATCTCACGTGCCTCGTGGTCGACCAGGAACACGAGTGCCTTGTCGGCATCGACGAGGTGCCCGGTTCCGGCCGCGATGAGCTCGAGGACCTCGGCGAGTTCCAGCGATGACGTGATCGCCGCCCCGATCTCGTAGAGCCGTGAGAGGCGTCCGGCGTTCTCCTGGGCGATGCGCTCGGCGCGAATGCGGTCCGTGATGTCGAGGAAGGCGATCTGCACGTGGGCATAGTCGGGACCGTCGCTCGACACGGGAACGGCCCAGTTCATCAGGCAATCGATGTGCTGCCCGCCGAACTGCTGACCCTGGAGCTCGATCGCCACGTGGTCGTCGCCCCGCCAGATCGCCTCGAACTGGCGCAAGAAGGACTCGTGCGTGTGCTCGTCGAAGATCTCGGGCGGCAGTCTGCCGAGGAGCTGGTCCTCGGTCTCGGCTCCGACCAGGCGGACCGCCCGCTCGTTGACCGCCGTCACGTCGATGAGACTGATGAGCCGATCGAGCTCCGAGCGGTCGGCCTGCAGGTGGGCGACGATGTCGTCGACCCCGGCTGCCCGCAACTGCTCCAGCTCCGCCGCGACCCCCGAGTAGTCCTCCTCGTACATCGCAACCGGGATGGCATCGAACTTCTGCCGCCACAGAGGGTTGGCGGCCCGACCACCTGGCAGTGGCGGGACCGCCCGGAGATGCGCCTCCGACGTCATGCTGCCTCCTCGTGATCGACCAGGGCGGCCCACTTCTCGAGACGGTCGAGCACACCGACGCCCGCCAGATACTCCTCGTCGGGCGCCAGCTCGGGTTCGTGATGGGGGTCGAGTGCCGCCGCTGCGTGCAGCGCCGTCAGGGGACGGAAACCGTCCGTCGGCGGCAACGCACCGGGATTCCGGTAGAACGCCACCGCCTCGACGATCGACGGCGGGAGGCCCCACAGGCCGAGCAGATACGCGCCCACCTGGGGGCTCGTGGCCTGGAACACGTCGAGCTCCGCCTCCTCGGTGGCCACATGACGGCCGCCCTGGGCGAGCGCCTCCGCATAGCGCTCGGGGAACTGGCCGGCCAAGACCAGCGTGCCGGCGACGCTGAGCAGCCCGGCCACCTGGGCATAGCCCGCCTGTTCCTTGTCGGCGCCCTCGGCCACGGCGATGTCGTGGGCGTGCTGGGCGGTGGCGGCGCACCGATGGAACAGATGGTCGAGGTCGATGCCGGCTGCCTTGGCACCGTCGAGCTCGCGGAACACATGGACGCCCAACACCAACGACAGGATCCTCTCGACACCCAGCAGCGAGACGGCCTGTTTGACATCGCCGACCGTGCGGGCGATGCCGAAGAACGAGCTGTTGACGAGTTGGAGGACCTTGGCGGCCATCCCGGGGTCGCGACTGACGACCGCTCCGATGGCGTCGAGCGACGGCTCGTCGGAGTTGACGATCGCCATGATCTCGCCGTACGCCGAGGGGAAGCTGGGCAGCGTGGTCATCGTCGACACGACGTCGACCAAAGCGTCGGCGTGGAGCAAGTTGCGAAGCGCGGTGGCGCGGCCGATCGCCGCCTTGAGCTGATCCGGGTCGCACGGCTTCGCCAGATACTGGTGGGCAGCGTTGACCGCCTGCATCAGTTCCTGTTCAGCGGCTTGGCCGGACAGGATGATGCGGATCGTCGACGGGTGGTCCACGGCGACCTGCTCGAGCATCTGCGCGCCGCTCATGCCCGGCATACGCATGTCGGACACGACGACGTCGAAATGGGATTGGGCCAGTTTCTCCAGCCCCTCCCGACCGCTCTCCGCGACCTCGACCTCCCACTCGTCGCGCATCGGGCGGAGCATGCGTTGCAGGCCTCGCAGGATTTGTGGCTCGTCGTCGACGAACAGAATCCGATCACGCGGCACCGGCCACCTCCTTCGCCTCCACCAGCGGGATGCGAATCTCGAACGTCGTGCCCTCGCCCGGCTCGGAGGTCACCTGGAGCGTGCCGCCGTGCTGGTCGACGATCACCGACCGGCTGATGGCGAGACCCTGGCCCGTGCCCTTGCCCACTTCCTTGGTCGTGAAGAACGGGTCGAAGATGCGTTCTTGGATCTCGGCGGGGATCCCTCCGCCGTTGTCGGTCACAGTCACCGTCGTGCCGGCGTCGTCCTGGCTGGTGGTGATGGCGATGCGGCCGAGGTCCCCGCCTTCCCCGTACCGGTCGGCGATGGCGTGGCTGGCGTTGACGATCATGTTGAGGATCACCTGGTTGAACGGACCGGGCGCCACCGGCGTGGGCCGCATGTTCTCCCCGTAGCTCTCCTCGACCTCGGCCACGTACTTCCACTCGGCCCGGGCGACCAGCACGGTGTCGGCGATGAGGCGGTTGAGGTCGGTCTCGACGATCGAGTCGGCGTCGGGATGCGCGAACCCCTTCATGGCCCGCACGATCTCGGCCACTCGCTCGATGCCTTCGAGGCTCTGGCCGACGGCCTCGGGGATCTCCTCCACGAGGAACTCGAGGTCGGCCTCGTCGGCGGCCGTCTGGGCGGCACGTTCCAGCTCGGCCCGATCGCCGTTGGCGTCGCCCAGCGCCGCCTTCTGGGAGCTGATCACGCTCAACAGGTCGCCGAAGCTCTCCTGGAGGAATCGGACGTTGTCGCCGACGTACTGGATCGGCGTGTTGATCTCGTGAGCGACGCCGGCGGCCAGCTGGCCGATCGACTCGAGCTTCTGGGCCTGGAGCAGCTGGTCCTGGGTCGCCTGAAGATCCTCGAGCGCGTCCTCCAGCTTGCGCTGCTCGGCCACCGAGAAATTCCAGCCGATGATCAAGATCACCACCAGGACCACCACGAAGCCGGCGTGGATGATCGCCCAAGTGATGGGATCGTTCTGGGCGGGCAGGTGGTTGTAGACCGACTCGGGAGCGATCGTGCCGACCACGGCGTGGTGGAGGGCCACGAACACCACCGAGACGATGAAGGGCCGCCAGTCTTGATAGAGGGCGATCAGCGGCAGCAGGACGAAGAAGTGAAAGTGGGACTCGATCAGCCCGTTGGTGAAATGCACGAGCAGCGCCGACGCCTGCACCAGCCCGGCTGCGGCACCCACTGCCCGCACACCCCGGCTGCGCCCGAACCAGGCCAGCGCCAGAGCCACGAGCAGCTGGCCGAGGTCGACCAGCGTATGTGCCACCGTCTCACCGTTCGCGACGGCGACCACGAACAGGAACGGGAAGTGGGCGATGACCGCCCACATCATGAGCTTGTGGCGTTTTTCGAAGTCTTCGTCGGGGAGCCGTTGGCCCATGGGCAGATAGCGCAGGAGTGGGGCGAGACGAACCATGCCGTGACCCGTCGGCTCGCGGAGCGGGCGGCTAAGGAAGAACCAGGAAGTCGTCGGTCAGGTTCCCGGCCCGCCCACCACCTGCTCGAGCACCGCCATCGGCAGGGCACCGGACCCCAGCACCCGATCGTGGAACGCCTTGATGTCGAAGGCCGGATCGGACGCGGCGCGCTCGCGTAGTCCGAGGATCGTCTGTTGGCCGATCATGTAGGCCGTCGCCTGGCCGGGGAAGGAGATGTAGCGCTCGACCTCGTGGGTCCAGGCGCCGTCGCCCATCGCGTCGATCATGTAGCGGCGCGCCTCGTCGCGAGTCCAGCGCAGCGAGTGGATGCCGGTGTCGGTGACGAGCCGCACCGCCCGCAGCAGCTCCAGCTCGAGCCGGCCGATCTCGCCGTACGGGTCGTTCGTGTACAGGCCCATCTCCGACGCCAATCGCTCGGCGTAGAGCGCC
>JBPEXB010000645.1:0-7147 GCA_052032125.1 Acidimicrobiia bacterium | reverse complement strand
GCTCGCGTCGTGCTCCAGGACCGGTTCGGCATGCTGCATCGGGTGGCCCTCGGGCCCATACCGGTCGACCGAGGCGTGGCGTTGGTCGATGCAGACTTGGTGCTGACGGGCGACGACGGTCAGATGCTCGAGCCGGCGTATCCGCTCACCCTCGTGGACATCGAGATCGTGTCTCCGGCTCCGCTCGCCACCGCCCGCCAGGCCGTGTACTCGCTGGCCGGCATCCTCGTCGACGATCGTGACCAGGGCACGCCGTGGCAGCGGCTCGACGTGAACCTGCTCCCCGGCTTCTGGGGTACCGACATGGGCCCGGTGTCGGGCATGTTCGACTTCCCCGGCATCGAGTTCGCCGACGACCAGCCCGGTGAGGTGCTCCGGATCGAAATCGACAGCGGCCAGACCCAGCCCGGGTTCCGGGCGGTACCCGTGTCGGTGTCGTTCAGTATCCGACCGCAAGGAACGTCGCTGCCGCTCGCCTTCCCAGTGGTGGTGACCGACCAGTTCCTCGAGTCCACGGCGACCCAGATCGGTGACACGCTGCGGTTGACCGGGCTTCGATCACGGAGCGACCGGGCCGTCATCGTCGGGTCGTTGGCGGAGTTCCCAACCGTCGATCCGGCGGGTGGTCCGGCCATCCTCGTCGACCTCGCCACCTTCCAGATGATGAACTACGAGGTCGGCGCATCCATCGAGGCGCCGGACGAATACTGGCTGGCGGTCGGTGGGCCGCCGTCCGACGTCGCCCATTCGCTCCTCCTGCCTCCCCTCGAGTCGGCGGAGGTGCTCGATCGAGTCGATCGGGCAGCGGCGCTCAAGGCCGACCCCGTGGCCCTCGGGACCATCGGCTCGCTCGCCCTTGGTTTCGTGGCTGCGGCCGTGTTCGCCGCCACCGGGTTCGCGGTCTCGGCCACCGTGTCGGCACGCGAGCGGCTGACCGAGTTCGGCTTGCTGAGAGCGCTGGGCCTCTCCCAGCGGCAGCTGGCCGGGTGGCTGGCTGTGGAGCAGACCGCTCTGGTGGTGGCCAGCCTGGTGCTCGGGACGCTGATCGGCTGGCTGCTGGCCTCGATGATCCTCCCGCTGATCGCCATCACCCAGGACGGGTCGAGCGCCCTGCCGGGGGTGATCGTCACCTATCCGTGGCGGATCATCGCCGGCCTCGAGGCGGCAGTGCTGTTGGTGCTCGGTGTCATCGTGGCGTTGCTGGCGGTCGCTCTCCGCCGCCTCGGCCTCGGATCGCTGCTTCGGCTCGGGGACGATTGAGGTGGCCGTACCGACCCGCAGCCTGCCCCGGCCCGGACTGCGCCTGGTGCGCAAGCGCATCACCTCCGACGCCACCGTGGCGGCGACCATCGTGGCCGCCGTCCTGCTGACCACCCTGGTGTTGGGAGCGACACCGCTGCTCCTGGAGAGGCTCGGCGCCCAGGCGCTCGAAGAGGGCGTCCTCTCGGCGACCGAACCGGTGCGCAGCATCTCAGTGGGCCGCAATGCGCTCCTGCCGGGCCGAACCGACAACGACCCGTTCGGGCAGATACGGGCGACCTTCGAGCGGTTCTTCGAGCGCCAGGTGCCGCCCTCCGTCCAGGCGATCGTCGGCGAGCGGTTCTACGTGGTCGACACGCCGCAGTTCGTCGTGACCGGGTTCCCGGGCGAGGACGATCCGACGTTCGACACCAGGTTCCGCTTCCGGTACCAGCAGGGTGTCGATGGCCGCACCACGCTCGTCGAGGGTGCGCTGCCCACGGTCCAGGACTCGATCCAGCTGTTGAGGGGCCCCGCCTGTCCCGATCCCGGCACCGACGAGGAAGCGGCGTTCCTGGCCGAGCCGGACCCCGACATCCTGTGCGAGGTCGAGGATGTGGCGGTTCATCAAGCCGCCTTGACGGCGCAGACCGCAGCCGAGATGGGCGCCGAGGTCGGCTCGCGTTTCACGCTGCAGCCCGACACCACGGACCGGCTGTTCGACCGCCTGTCGGGTCAGGACGCCGACCTCCGCATGATCCTGGAGATCTCGGGCATCATCGAGCTCACCCCGCCTGAGGAGCCGTTCTGGTTCGAGGACGATCGGCTCCACCAGCCGCGGGTGGCGCAGAACGCCGACTTCACGTTCGTCTTCGCCACCGGCCTCATGGACCCCGTCGACTATCAACCGCTGATCCAGGACATCGGGCTGATGCCGTCCAGCCTGGCCTATCGGCTCTACGTCGACCCCGGTCTGGTGCAGGTCTCCGAGGTCGAACTGCTGGCGGCCGACCTCCGAGGCCTCCAGGCCAGCTTCGGGTCGCTGGGCGTCTCGGCAGCCGACGAGTTCACCGTTGTGACCGGCCTGTCGGGCGTGATCGATCGCTTCCTCGAACAGCGCCGGCTGACGACGTCGATGCTGTCCCTGTCGTTGGCAGGGCTGGTGGCGACGGCGCTGGCGGTCGTAGCTCTGCTG
Source organism: Acidimicrobiia bacterium (assembly GCA_052032125.1). Classification (GTDB taxonomy): domain Bacteria; phylum Actinomycetota; class Acidimicrobiia; order Spongiisociales; family Spongiisociaceae; genus JBPEXB01. Next base: position 4,713 of record JBPEXB010000645.1, on the reverse strand, counting down.
GCAGCGCTGGTCGAGGCTCGGCAGCGCCGGTCGCTGGTGCTCCTCCGCAACCGCGGCTCGTCGCGCGCCCAACTCGTGGTGGCTCGGATCCTTCAGGGACTGGCGCTGGCCGGGCCTGGGGCGGTCCTCGGGATGGTGGCGGCCACCGCCCTGGCCCCAGAAGTCGACGGGACCCCGGCGGTGCGGGCCGCCGTGGGGCTGGCACTCGGTGGCACGGCGGCGATCGTCGCAGCTGGGCTGCCATGGATCCGAAAGGATCTCGGCACGCTGCAGTCCGATGACGTCGCTCCGGTGCGGGTCGGGGCACGCCGCCTGGTGCTCGAAGGGGTCGTGTTGGCAGTGGCGATCGGCGTCGTCGTGTTGGTTCGCCGCCGAGGGGCCACCGGTGTCGAGGCGGCCGGCGGTTCCTTCGATCCGCTGCTGGCGCTGGCTCCCGCCATCCTCGGAGGCGCGGCGGGACTGCTCACTGTCCGGCTGTATGGCCTGCCGATCAGGGGCCTCTCGGCGCTCGTGGCCCGCCGGCGCGGCGTGGTGACCTTCGTCGGGCTGCGGCGGGTGCTCCGGCAGGTGGGAGCGGCACGCCTGGCGCTGGTCGTGGTCCTCCTGGGTGTGTCGACGGCGGTCTTCGCCTCGGTGGTGCGCTACTCGATCGACGAAGGCCAGCTCGACTCGACGTGGCGCGAGACGGGCGCCGCCTACCGCCTCACTGGCGGCGCGCCGGCCACGGCCCTCTCCAGCCGGCTCGATCTCTCCGGTGTCGGTGCCATCGAGGCCACCAGCCTGGCGGCTCGCTTCCCGTCCGCCCGCGCCGTCGGGGAGCCGCTCGTGGTGCCGTCCCGCGTCGACGTGCTCGCCCTCGACACAGTCGATCACCGAGCCGTGGTGGCAGGCACCCGGGCAGAGGATGCACTGCCTGAGTTGGCCGTCGGAGCGGGCACCGAGGAGAGCCCGCTCCCGGCCGTCGTGTCGCGAGCGTGGGGCGAGCGGGCGCCGATCGTCGGCGACCGCTTCACCCTCGACCTGGGCAGGGTCGTCCCCAGCTTCGTGGTCGTCGAGGTGCGCGATCGCTTCCCGGCGATGCCGCTCGACCAGCCGTTCGTGATCGTCGACCGCCAGGCGGTGGAGGCGCTCGAGCCGGAGCTCGTCCTGCGCCCGACGATCCAGTACGTGCGAGCTCCCGCCACCGCGTTCGAGGCCATCGAATCTGCGATCGTGGCCCGGACGAGGGCGGTGCGCATCACCGCCCAGGGCGAGCTGTACCGGGAGCTGCGGGAGGCGCCGTTCGTCCGGGGAGCCAATCGTGGTCTCGGGTTGGTGTTCACCCTGTCGGTGGCGTTCGCAGTGGTCGGCGCCGTCTCGGCGATGGCGCTCACCGCCGCCCACCGGCGACGAGACGTCGCCTACCTGCGGACGCTGGGCCTCGACACGCGCCAGGCGGTTGCGATCACCATCGTGGAACAGGTGCCGTTGGTGATCGTGGCGACGCTGGTGGGGGCGCTGGTCGGGGTCGGCACCGTGCTCGTGTTCGAGCCGGGCATCGACCTGACTGCGTTCGCCGGCGAGCGGATCCTCGAGTCGGTGCAGATCGATGCGGGGGCCATCGCAGCCGCCGCGGCCGGGGTCATGGTGGTCATGGCCCTGGCGGTCGTTAGTTTCGGATGGATGACCCGTCGCGAGTCCCTCGGGACGGTTCTCCGGTTGGGAGATGAGTAGATGACGATGACGGCGGACACGGCGTCGACCAGCAGCCAGACCGAGGCGCTCATCCAGTGCGACAACCTCGTGAAGATCTACAAGGTCGCCGACCTCGAGGTGGTGGCGCTGCAGGGCCTCGATCTGGTGGTCGAAGAAGGCGAGTTCGTCGCCGTGGTCGGCGCGTCGGGGAGTGGGAAGTCGACGCTGCTCAACATCCTCGGGGGTCTCGACGTTCCCTCGGCAGGGAAGGTGACCGTCGCCGGGTTCGACCTCCTGGCCATGTCGGCTCGTCAGCGCACCCGCTACCGGCGCCGGGTCCTCGGCTTCGTCTGGCAGCAGACCGCTCGCAATCTGCTCCCATACCTGACCGCGGTCGAGAACGTCGAGGTGCCGATGATCCTCGACGGCGTAGGTCGATCCCACCGACGGGCCCGTTCGGCCGAGCTGCTCGAGCTGGTCGGTCTGGCGGAGCGCCACCATCACCGGCCGGGAGAGTTGTCGGGAGGTGAGCAGCAGCGGGTGGCCATCGCCACCGCCCTCGCCAACGATCCGCTGGTGCTGTTCGCCGACGAGCCGACCGGCGAGCTGGACACGGCGACGTCGGGTGAGATCTTCGACGTCCTGCGGACCGTCAACCGGGAGAGCGGGGTGACCGTCGTGGTCGTCACGCACGATCCTCTCGTGGCTGAGCACGTGAACCGGACCGTCGCCATCCGGGATGGGCGGACGAGCAGCGAGGTGCTGCGGCGGACCGAGGTCGACGAGCAGGGCGAGCACACGGTGATCGCCGAAGAGTTCGCCGTGCTCGACCGTGCCGGCCGCCTTCAGTTGCCGTCCGAGTACATCGACGCGTTGGAGTTGGAGCGCCGCGTCCGCCTGACGCTCGACCCCGATCACGTGAACGTGTGGCCGGACCGGGAGGAGTCGTCGTGACGGTCCAGCACGGCGCGATGTTGGAGCACCAACCCGGGACGGGTCCGATCGTGGAGCTGCGAGGCGTGGGCCGCGACTACGAGCTGGGTGGCCACGTGGTGAACGCGGTGGCCGGCGTGGACCTGTCGGTGCCGCGTGGCCGGCTCGTGGTCGTCCACGGCCGTTCGGGGAGTGGCAAGACGACGCTGCTCAACCTGATCGGCGGGCTCGATCAGCCCACGCGTGGCCGGGTGATCCTCGATGGCCACGACCTGACCACCGCCGACGAGGGGACGCTGGTCGATCTGCGACGGCGCACCGTGGGCTTCATCTTCCAGGCGTTCGGGCTGATCCCGATCCTGACGGCGCGCGAGAACGTGGAGATCCCGCTGCGTCTGACCAAGACCCCGGTCCCCGAGCGAGAGCTTCGGGCGACGAGCCTGCTGGAGACGGTGGGACTGGCGGAACGGATCCGCCATCGCCCCCACGAGCTGTCAGGGGGCGAGCAGCAACGGGTGGCGATCGCCCGGGCGCTGGCCAACGGACCGTCGCTGCTGCTGGCCGATGAGCCGACCGGCCAGCTCGACTCGCGGACGGGTCGCACGATCATGGATCTGATCCACGAGCTGGTGCGCCAGACGGCGCTGTCGGCCATCGTCGCCACTCACGACGCAGCGCTCATCGAAATGGCCGACCGGGTGCTGGAGCTGCGCGATGGCCGGATCGTCGAGGACCGCGCATGAGCTGGCAGCACGAGATCGAGGAGCTGCACGACTTCTTCGAGCGCTGGTACGACGGCGCGGAGGACGACTTTGCTCGCTGCGACTCGGTGCTCACCGCCGGGTTCAGCATCGTCGGGCCCGGGGGTGAGGAGCTGGATCGAGCAGCCATCGTGTCGCTGATCCGGGAGGCGCACGGTCGCGGCGGCCTGTCGATCTCCACCGAGGGCCACGAACTGCTGTGGGAGGGCGCCGAGTCGGTCGTCGCCCGCTACGTCGAGGTCCATCAGAAGGGCGACCAACAGACGAGGCGGCTCAGCACCGTCGTGTTCCGTCGTGACGAGGCCGCCCCCAACGGCCTGGTCTGGCAGACCGTCCATGAGACATGGGTGGGCAGTACCGAGTACTGAGTACTCGCCGCTAGGCGGCGGCCCCCTCCAGGGTGCCGGAGCGCATCCACCACGACGTGACGAGGAGCCAGACAGCGAGCAGCACCACCGCTGGGCGGAAGATCCCCATCTCCGAGAGCGTCGTCCACTGCCCGGCTGCCGCGGTGACGACCACCGAGGCCGCGGCGCCGACGGCGCCGAGGAACGCCAAGAGGCTGTACCAGCCGGGGAAGCGGCCGTCGGCCCTGGCGGCGAAGGCCATCAGGAGCGGCACGGCCGTGTAGTACGACAGCGTCCACGCGGTGAGTGTCGAGGCGTGGAGCCGCAGCAGCACGTCGGCGCCCACCCGCACCGCATCAGTGTCGCTGCCGGCTACGAAGGTGTCCGTGAAGGCGATGAACGTCATCGTGTCGGTGGCGATGAGGTGGAGGCTTCCGACGCCCGTGCCGGCGATCGCCGCCATGAGCCCCAGCTGACCCAGCACCCGCGCTCGTCCGGGGGCCAGGTTGCGCGCCCACGCCCAGAACACCACCAACAGGGCGATGAACAGGAACGCACCGATGAAATGGATCGTGACCCAGAACCAGTTGACGTGCTCGAGGAACTGCTGGCCGTCGTCGTAGAGCTCCGTGGTGCCGAGAGGATGGACGCCCAAGAGGACCGCCAGCGTGATCACCGCCCAGAACCCGATCTGCCCGGCGAACCGGATCTCTTGGCGCTGCGCATCGACCGTGGTTGCCACGACGCCTCCTCGCGTCTCGCTGCCGTCAACCTACCGGTCGCTGATGGCGCCGGTGCGTCAGACCCTGATCAAGAGCGACGCCACGTACCCCTGGTCGTCGGAGCCCGTGACCGTGGCGAGTTGGTCGGCAACACCGTCGCGGAAGACGCCGTCGGTGGAGAGGGAGAGGCGCGAGAGGTACTCGGCGCTCTGGCCGTAGCGGGCGTCTCGGTAGACGACCCGGCACTCGGCCTCGGGAAGGGCGAGCTGGGAGGTC
>JBPEXB010000644.1:0-4733 GCA_052032125.1 Acidimicrobiia bacterium | reverse complement strand
GGATTGGGCGCCCTCGCCGCCGACGGACTGGCGGTGACCCAACACGATCGGGTGCTCTCATGGCTGCTCGGGAGCGTGGCGCTGGCGTTCGGGCTGACCCTCTACACGGCCGGCTCCAAGTACCTGACCTCTGCCGAACTGCCCTTGGTCGCGATGACCGAGACGGTGCTGGCGCCGGTGTGGGTGTGGATCGCCATCGGCGAGGCGATCACGCCGTCGGCCGCCCTGGGAGGGCTCGTCATCCTGGCGGCGGTGGTCATCCAAGGCTGGTTCGGCGTCCCCCGCATGCGACTCCCGCGGGGGTACATGCCCTGAGGACGGCTGCGTAGATTGGCCGTCGATGTCGATCGAGACCCTCCTCGTACTGGCGGTGGGGATCTTCGCCTACGCCACCGTCTCGGCCCGGCTCGGCCGATGGGCGATCACCGCGCCGATGGTCTTCACTGCGTTGGGTTGGGGCCTCGGGCCCTCCGGCATCGGTCTCGTCGAGGGGGCATTCGACGAGACGAGCGTCGAGATCCTGGCCGAGGTGACGCTGGTGTTGGTCTTGTTCGCCGACGCCACCCGCATCGACCTGGCGGTGCTACGCCGCCAGCTCCAGGTGCCACTGCGGCTGCTGGCCATCGGGCTGCCGCTGGCGATCGTCGCAGGAGGGCTGGTGGCGGCTGCGCTGTTCGACGGCTTGACGCTCGCCGAGGCCTTCCTGATCGGTGCCATCCTCGCTCCGACCGACGCAGCCCTCGGACAGGCGGTCGTCAGCGAGCCGGCGGTGCCCGTGCGAATCCGCCAGGCGCTCAACGTCGAGTCCGGGCTCAACGACGGCATCGCCCTTCCGGCGGTGATGGCGTTGGCCGCCGCTGCCTCGCTCGGCGAGGGTGCCACGGCCGGATCGTGGATCGGGGAGGCGGCCGGCGACATCCTCTTCGGCGTGGTCCTCGGTGCCGCGATCGGGGCGATCTGCGGGGTGATCGTGCGTCGTGCCGCCGCGGCGGGCTGGATCGATGGGGTGTCCAAACAGCTCGCGACGCTCGTCGTGCCGGTCCTCGCCTACGCCACGACGGCCGTGCTGGCCGGGAACGGCTTCCTGGCGGCGTTCGTGGCCGGTCTGGCCTTCGGCCACACGGCGCGCGAGGTCTGTGAAGGGGTGCAGGACTTCACCGAGGACGAGGGCCAGTTGCTGTCGTGGCTCACCTTCTTCCTCTTCGGGGCGGCGTTGCTCGGACCGGCCGTGGAGGGGCTCGACTGGCGGGTGGCGGTGATGGTCGTGTCGGGTCTGACGGTCGTGCGCATGGTCCCCGTTGCCGTCGCCTTGGTGGGCACACGGTTGCGAGCCGCCTCCGTGGCGTTCCTCGGGTGGTTCGGTCCTCGCGGCCTGGCGTCGATCCTGTTCGTGCTGCTGGTGCTGGAAGATCCGATTCCCGGCGAGGAGACCGTGCTCACCGTCGTGACGATGACCGTCGCCGCCTCGGTGCTGCTCCATGGCTTCACTGCCCGACCGTTGTCCAGGCGCTACGGCAAGGCCCTCGGTGCGATGCCGGACGAAGCGCCCGAGATGGTGCACGTCGACGAGATGCGACCCGCCAGGCGGGCGGGCCTCACTCGGTCGGCTCGCTCCGGATCGAAGCGACCGCCTGATCCACCACTCGGGTGAGGGAGGCGAACTCGACTGCGGCGGCGTCGAACTTCGCCAACGCGGCCTGGCGCAACTCGCCGGTGTCCGGCGCCCGCAAGCCCTCCACCATCTCGGTGGCCGCCTCGGCGAGGGTCTCCGCCGAGCTGATGATGCGGATGTGGGTGGCCGAGCCGATCGCCTCGGGGATCGACATGGCCGAGACGAGGTCGGGCAGTGCCGCAGCCTGAGATTCGATCGAGGAGAGGGCTGAGAGCGTGGCGTCGAAGTCGACGGTCCGGTCCTCCCAGGCGGCGTTCGCCTCCAATGCCGCCTCCTTCAACGACGCAACCGTGGCGGCGATCCCGGCCAGCTCGGTCTGGTACGCATCGAGGGCGACGAGGTCCGGAGCGAGCGTGGTCGTGGTGGTGGCGTCCGCATCGTTCGAGCCGTTGACGAAGGTCGTGACGAGGAGAAAGACCACCACCAGCGCGATCAGCCCTGCCACCGCTCGGCGCACGATGGCCCCTATGTCGCGAGGGGTGGGCGGAACGGGCGGGGTCTCGTCGGAGATGTCGGCCGGGGGTGCGACGGCCTCGTCGAGGTCGATCAGGCCTGCGTCGTGGTCGAACTCCAGATCATCGTCGTCCACCCACGGCTCGGGCTCTTCATCGGGAACGGCGGCTACCGGCGAGGGTGTCAGCCGGATGCCACACCCGAGACAGTACGTCGCGCCTTCTTGGTTGACCTCTCCGCACACCCGACACGGGCTCTCGCCGTCGTCGGCCGGCACGACGCTGCCGGCGGACGTGCCAGGGGAGGTGCGGGGCCTGATCATGGCGTCGGTGACCGGTGATGGCTCGGCCGAGCCGACCGAATCACGAAGGCTCTGCGGGCCCTCCTCGGGCTCGTCGTCGTGCGCCTCGTCCTCGCCGCCATTCCAAGATGTCACGTGTGTGGCTCCTGCGTGTGCAAGCCCTGGCGAGGGGTTGTCAGCGTGGCGGCGCAGAGGCCGGCGCGTCCGGGACAACTCGCCTTCCACATGACAACGGTTCCGAGCCGGACACTAGTGCCCGACCCTCGGAGCCACTGGCATCACGCCGAGATCTCGGTGTCGGCGAGGCCGTGGCAAGGCCCATCGCAGAGGTAGCGCTCCAAGATCGTCCACACGTCGCGACGGGCGAGCTCGTCCTGCATGGCGTGCAGCGTCTCGATGAAGGTCGGCACGGCGGCTGTCGGATCCATCGGGTTGGGCCGCATCTTGGCGAGGGCCCGCGGCGGCGGCCGCAGCACCAGGATCTCGACCTCTGGCCAGTGCTGCGTGATGGTGGCGATCTCGTCCCGCAACGAGGCGATTCCCACACGGTCGAACACCGCCTCGTACGGCAGCCCTCCCTTGCGCCGCTGGGGTTGGGCCATCGGCGGCAGCACGATGATCAGATCGAGCGGTTCATCGTGACCGAGCACCAGGTCGGCGTGGGTGCCAGAGGCCACGCCCCCGTCGACGTAGGAGCGGCCGGCGATCACGTGGGGGTTGAACAGCAACGGGATGGCCGAGGACGCCGCGACGGCGTCCGCCAGCGAGACGACCGGTGCCCCGACGGTCCCGAACGCCACCCGTGACTTCGCCTTGAGGTCGTAGGCGACGATGGCCGTGTGACGATCCGGCCATCGGCCCGCCTCGTCGCCCACTTGCTCGTGGATCCATTCGGCGATCGACGTCGGATCGAAGGGGGCGGGGGAGCCGAAGGCGAAGGTGAGGCCCGGATTCCGCAGCCCGGGAGCCAGTCCGTGGCGGATCCACTGTCGAAACTGCGGAAGACCGCCTCGGCGGTAGACCCGGTTGCGAATCCGATCGGCGACCGCCTCTCGCGACTCGTGGGCATGGACGAACGCGTCCAGCTCCAGCCGGTCCGATCGCACGGCCGCCGCCACCGACGCGCCCGCCGAGGTGCCGACCACGATCTCGGCGTCATTGGGGTGCCAACCGGTCGCCATCTCTATCGCCATCAGGGACGCAAGCTCGAAAGCGGCGCCGGTGATGCCACCGCCGCCGAGGACCAGACCGATCTTCTGCACGCCCCGAGGTTAAACAGAACCCGTGCTCAGAGCCCGAAACCTGGCCGCAGAGCCCGATGCCGCGTTGTCGGCGCCAGCGTTCCTAGCCTGGCCCGATGGACATGACCGCCCGATCACCGGCCCTGGCGGCCGACGAGCTGGCCGCGCTGTTGGCAGCGGCGGACGAAGCCCCGTTCAGCGAGGTGATCCTGACCGCCATCGAGCGTCGCGATCCGGCGGCCCGTGCCTTCGCCGAGCGTGAGGACGGTCGTCTGCGCGCGTACGGCGTGGCGGTCCCGAACCCGGACGGGCAGGCATGGACCCTCGAGGTGGCGGCACCCACCCTGGACGATCCTGCGTACTCGCAGGTCGTGGGGAGGATCCTCGATGCGCTCGGCGAGGACGGAGTGGCCCAAGTGGTCCTGTGGGTCCACGACGATCGCTCGCCTGCGGATGAGCGGTTGCGGCAGGAGCGCGAGCTGCACCGCATGGCGGCTGCTCTGCCGATCGACGAACGAGCCCGCTGGCCGGCGGGAGTCGAGGTGCGTGGTTTCCGGCCGGGCCGGGACGAAGCTGCCTGGCTGGCGGTCAACAACGCGGCGTTCGCCGGACACCCCGAGCAGTCGGGTTGGACGGTGACCGATCTGCGCCGGCGGTACGAGCACGGGTGGTTCGACCCAGAGGGCATTCGCATGATCTGGCGAGCAGACGAGCTGCTGGCCTTCAACTGGACGAAGGTGGTCCAGGCGGGCGACACGCTGGTCGGTGAGATCTTCGTGATCGCCGTGCACCCCGAGCACCATGGGATGGGTCTCGGCAAGGCCACCGCCATCGAGGGGCTTCGCGACCTTCACGAGCGCCGCCACGCCACTCGGGCCCAGCTGTACGTGGACGCCGCCAACCCCGCCGGCATGGCCCTCTATCGAGGCCTCGGCTTCGAGAGCACCCACGTCAGCAAGGCGTATCGCGCAGTAGTGAGTAGTCAGTAGTGAGTAGTGAGTAGGGGGTCGCGAGGGTCTCGTGGTGGTATCACCCGCCGGAGGCGGTAGGCGTACTGAGTACCCAG